>JALZFP010000041.1 GCA_030861485.1 Actinomycetota bacterium
GGGTAGAAGTCGATCTCGCCGCTCTGCAACGCCTCATCGGCGAGCTGCTCGCTCCCGAGGTTGAGCTGGCGCTCAGCCGTGAAGCCGTTCGCCTCCAGGGTCTGAGCGTAGAGCTCGCCGAGGACGAACTGCTCGGTGAAGTTCTTCGAGCCGACGGTGATCGTGGGTCCTCCGCCTCCGCCACCCTGCCCACCACCTCCGGCGTTGCCGCACCCCGAGAGCGCGAACGCCGCGAGGGCGAGCGTGAGCGCGATGAGGGCTGCCTTGTGATAGGTTGCCTTGGTCTTCATCTAATCTCCTATCTCTAGCTGGACTTACGTTTACTTGCCGCGGATACGGGCGCGCTTGCGGGCTACGAGCAGACCCTTGGGGGTAAAGATCCTCTCTAGGGCTCCAAAGCCGACCTCAGTGATGAGCGCCAAGGCGGCGACGGTCAGGGAGCCGGCGATCAGTACCGCTGGGTTGTTGCGCTGGAGGCCCAGGACTATCAGGTCCCCCAGGCCTCCGCCTCCGACGAACGTGGCCAGAGTGGCGCTTGCTACCACCTGCACCGCGGAGGTGCGGATCCCCGCGAAGATTACGGGTGCTGCGATGGGGAGCTGTATGCTGCTCAGGATCTGGCCGCCCGAGAGCCCCATGCCGCGCGCGGCGTCTATCACCTGCGGGTTGACCTGCCTCAAGCCGGTCGAGGCGTTTATGAGGATCGGCGGTATCGCGAGCAGGGTGAGCGCGACGAGCGACGGGGCGAACCCGAAGCCGAGCAGCGGGAAGACGAGCGCCAGTATCGCCAGCGATGGCACCGCCCGCCCGATATTGCCGGTGTTTATCGCCACGGTTGCCCAGAGAGCAGAGCGGAACGTGGCAAGCGCAATCGGCACGGCTACGACGACCCCGATCAGGAGCGCCGCCACCGAGAGCTCGACGTGCACTAGGAGCTGGTTCAGAAGGTCGTCCCTGCCAAAGACCGCGAGGAACTCGCCCATACCCTCCTAGGCCTTCCTCGCGCGCGCCCAGGGCCTTAAGAGCCGCTCCAGCCACAGGAGGGCGAGGTCCGCGCTAATGGCCATCAGTGTGGCGAGGACCGCGCCGACGATGACGCGGGTGGGGAAGTTGCGGCTGATGCCGGTGAAGATAAGCTCTCCCAGGCCCCCGCCGCTCACGTACGCACCGATAGTGGCGATGCCGATCACCGTAACGGTCGCTATTCTGACCCCGGCGATAATGACTGGCAGCGCCAACGGGAGCTCAACCCTGAAGAGGATCTGTCGGGAGGTCAGACCCATGCCGCGGGCGGCATCCTTGGTCTCCTCGGGCACCGAGTCCATCCCCGCGACGACGTTGCGTATAAGGACGAGAAGCGAGTACGCGACAAGCGCGATGATGACCGCTGGCGGTCCCAGACCTATGCCGGGAACGCTGACGAGCAGCGCGAAGGCCGCCAGAGACGGTATAGAGAAGAGCAGCCCGGTCACGAACGTGACCGGCGGGTAAGCCTTGCGGTAGCGCGAGACCAATACGCCGGTGGGGAGCGAGATCGCCAGTGCTATCGCCACCGAAACGAACGAGAGGTATATGTGGCCTACCACCGCCGGGATGATCTCGTCCGAGAGATTGTTTGAGATCCAGTTCCAGTCCAACGTTTTGGGTCCGAGCTTCCCCTGAAGGACCAGGAGACCCGTCGCGTAGCTACCCACTACGCCGCTCGGCTTCTGCCTGGTGCGAAAGCCGCCGGATGGCGTCTATGCTCAAAGCGCCCCGTACCTCGTCACCGTCGGAGACGACGAGCCCGCGCTCGACGCCGGCCCCTATCAGGGCCGAGAGCGCGTCCCTCAGGTTTGTCTGCTCGTTCAGGCGGGGCAGGCCGCCGTCCCCGTTCGGTGCGTCCAACTCCTTCACGTCCGAGACGCGCAAGAGCGAGAGCCTCTTGAGGACCCTGTCCTTGCCCACAAACGAGGAGACGAACTCGGAGTTCGGGGCGGCGAGTATGTTCTCCGGGGTATCGTACTGGGCGAGGATGCCGCCTTGTTGCAAGATGGCGATCCTGTCGCCCATCTTTATCGCCTCGTCTATGTCGTGGGTGACGAAGACGATGGTTTTCTGGATCTCCCCCTGGATGCGCAGAAACTCGTCTTGCAGGCGGTGGCGCGTGATGGGGTCCACTGCCCCGAACGGCTCGTCCATAAGCATGATCGGGGGATCGGCCGCCATCGCCCGTGCGACGCCCACCCTCTGTTGCTGGCCGCCGGAGAGCTCGGCCGGGTAGCGGTTCCGGTACTGCTCGGGATCGAGGCCCACCAACTCCAGAAGCTCGTCCACCCTGGCCGCTATGCGGTTCTTCTCCCACTCCAGAAGCTGCGGGACGGTGGCAATGTTGGCGGCGATGGTGCGGTGGGGGAAGAGTCCTATCTGCTGTATGGCGTACCCGATGTGGCGCCTGAGCCTCGTCCCGCTCATGGCGGTGTTCGGCTCGCCGTTTATCAGGATCTCACCGCTCGAAGGCTCTATTAGACGGTTAATCATGCGCATGCTCGTTGTCTTGCCGCAACCTGAAGGACCCACCAAAACACAGATCTCCCCGTCGAGCACCTCGAAGGAGAGATCGTTTACGACCGGCCTCTCTGAGCCGGGATAGATCTTGCTGACGCCCCTAAACTCGATCATTGCATCTCCCATACGCGTGCGGAAAGTACGACGGTTCCCGCCCGCATGAATGCCCCTGCCTGAACACGATCACGACGGTCCCTCCGCTATGTTGTTGGGGCCGCAGTTGCGTAAAGTATACGGCATTCTTCTATAACTTCTCACGCGCGCAGGCGCACCAATTCCTGGTAAAGAACCGAAAGACGCCCGCTATCTCCGTCCGATGCCCAGGAGCAAGAAGAGGATAAAGTAGAGGGCGGCGGCGGCGAATCCGACGAAGTAGGTACCACCCTCCTCGATGCTCTGGCGCTGCTCACCGGAGGTCGGTAGGGCGTCGATTACGATCTCGGCCGGTATCTCGAGCAGCATGCCCAGGCTATAGATGCCACTCGTGATGCCGTTAAGGTTCTCGTCTATGCCCGAGTAGACGAGCCCCAGGTGGGCCAGAATCACAAAGATCGTAAACGCGAGTATCGTGCGAAGCAGCGTCAACGCAACACCCCTCCCTCCAAACCCACGAACCTACTCCAGACCTTATAAGACGTTTCAGAGCACCAGTATATTGCTCTTCAGGCTGGCCTTCCTCACGAGGTGGCCTTGCGGTACTCCTCGATCTTGTCAGAGATACGGCGCTTGGCGCTCTCGTAGAACGTGGCCTTTCTGGTACTTCCGGTGCCGATTCTTCTGTTACTCACCGGCCTTTGTTCGGTGGGCTCTTCTTGCCTGGCAGGCTCTCGCACGGGGGGCCTTCTGGCTGGTCTCTGCCTGGTGGGTTTCCGGGTGCCGCGGAGATCAAGCACGAGCGCCGCCCCCGCTACGACGAAGCAGAGCACACCGACCGTGAGGGTCACCAAGTCTCGCATCAAGATGCCGATGGAGGCGGCCACCGCCGGAATCCACCAGACGGCTAAAAACACTCCAGGCTCGCGGTGGCGCTCGCCGAGTGCCATGTAAGCGCCGAAAGCAACCACCGCGAGCGACAGCAAGAGCAACAGAAGCCCGATCACCACCACCAGAAGCGTCAGCAGAAAGCCCACCCGGCTATACTACCCGACGCTGTTCACGTTTCAACTGTTTCTTCCCTGTTATTGTCGTCTACCGGCGGCTCATCTCACGCCGGTAGGACCGCATCGCCAAGAGAAACTCCTCCCAGCTACGCACAGGGCACTCTAGGCGGTTGTTGTAGAGGGAGAACTTATGGACGAGCTCATGCACGGCCGACTCAGTGTCCGAGACGCAGCGGGGATGGGCGACGAGCAGGACCTCCCAGTCCTCCTCCTCTTTTATGTTAGCGATCGCGCTCTTGAGGCCGGGGCGGTGGTAGAGGAGAAAGCCCGGGGCTTCAAGGTCCTCGTAAGAAGTAACGATCTGGTACCCTTCGCTGGCGGCGTAGGCTTTCAGGACCTTGCGTTGCTCCTGTGCGCAAGGAAGCTCGCCCTCCGGGTCGGTCCTGATATACGTCGCCGCTTGCGTCATGCGGGCGATGATAGCACGAGGCTCGTCTGGTATTATCTTGGCGATCGCGAGGGTGCGAGCGTCGGGACGTGGCGCAGTCAGGTAGCGCACTCGGCTGGGGGCCGAGTGGTCGCCGGTTCGAATCCGGCCGTCCCGACTTTTTCG
>JALZFP010000043.1 GCA_030861485.1 Actinomycetota bacterium
CGTGGACCACCGCGTGCCCCTTGCCCCGTGCTATCAGGTAGCGGTTGACCGGGTAGGCCGCAACGAACGCTATAGCAAGCGCCACCGCCAGGCTCCCCCAGAACAGGAGGTCCAAGGGGCCAGCATCCATAGCCCCGGGTATGAGGAGCATTATCAGGTTGTCCACTATCTCCATTACCGTGATCGAGAGTGTGTCCGAGGCGAACGCTAGTGGGATCGCCGAAGCGAGGGCGACGTCCGCCCGCAAGAGGGGTAGCATCGTCAGCGAGTAACCGAAGAAGAAGGCCAAGACAACGGCCAGAACGATGGAGGCGAAGTTGCCCCACCCCAAGGCGTCGGCGATGATCAGCCCCAGCACCTCGCCTATGGCGCACCCCGTGAGGCAATGTACCGTGGCACTGAACGCCAAGTTGTTCAAGGAACCTTTATCAACCATCCGTTCCGTACCCTCCTTCAAGTGGTGACGGCGTAGCCGGCGTCCTCGATAGCGCCCTTGAGCTGCTCTTCGCTCACCCTTCCCTCCTCATAGGAGACCTTTACGGTCCCCTCCTCAAGGTTTGCGTTGGAGTACTCCACCCCCGAGAGCTTGTTCAGCTCGCCTTCGATCGCGGCCTTGCAGTGTCCACAGCTCATCTCCGGAACTCTGAACGTACTGTCAGTCATCGTTGTCCCTCTCTTTCGTAATTAGACCCTCAGGAACCGCTCGACGGCCTCGGTAAGCTCCTCTATCCTTTCGTCGGCGCCCTCGCCCTTCTCGATGGACTCCCGGACGCAGTGCTCGACGTGGTCCTTGAGCAGGATCGCGCCGACCTTCTCTAAAGCCGAGACGACACTTCCGATCTGGGTGAGCACGTCCACGCAGTAGACCTCCTCGTCCACCATACGCTGGAGACCACGCACCTGGCCCTCTATGCGCCTCAGGCGGTTCTGGATCTTCTCTTTGTCCTTCGCCTTTATGTAGCCATGCGAAGATCCGACCTCATGGGAGCTATCGACGTTCTGCTGCATGCTTCTCCTTTCTGTCCTCTAACTCATCTTCACCCGGCGCAGCCGCAGGGCGTTGCCGAGAACCGTCACGGACGAGAGAGCCATCGCCGCCGCGGCAAGTACGGGGTTTAAAAATCCATACTCGCCGAGAAAGGGCCGTAGCAAGTCGGGCACCGTACCGCCGGCGAAGAACGGGTAGAGGACGCCGGCAGCCACCGGTATCAGGAGCACGTTGTAGGCGAAGGCCCAGAAGAGGTTCTGCTTGATGTTCCTCACCGTAGCCTTCGAGAGTTTTATGGCTCGCACCGCCCCGCGCACGTCGCCCGAGATGAGGGTGAGGTCCGCAGCCTCCATCGCGACGTCAGCCCCGGTGCCGATAGCGATGCCCACGTCAGATTGTGCGAGGGCCGGGGCATCGTTGATGCCGTCTCCGACCATCCCGACCCGCTTACCTTCTGCCTGCAACCGCTTTACCTCGTCAGCCTTGTCGCCGGGAAGGACCTCGGCGAGCACGCGGTCGACGCCAAGCTCACGAGCTATGGCTTCCGCGGTCCATCGGTTGTCGCCAGTCATCATGACGACCTCGAGGCCTAAGGCGTGGATGCGCTCGACCGCCTCGCGGGACTCCTCCTTGACAGTATCAGCCACCGCAACAAGCCCTGTGGGCCTGCCGTCCACAACGACGAACATCGGCGTCCTACCATCCGTTGCAAGCTCCTCGCCAGGCCCCGCCAAGCCGGACCCGTCGCCAGGCACCCCGGCCTCGGAGAGAAACCTGCTGTTCCCAACGAGTACGCTGTGGCCGTCTACCTGAGCCCTTATGCCCCCGCCGGCGACCGCAGAAAAGTTCTCCGCTTCGGCCAGTGCAATGCCACGTCGCCTCGCGCCCTCTACGACGGCCGCCCCCAAGGGATGCTCGCTGCCGCGTTCCGCAGAGGCGACGAGCCTCAAGAGCTCGTCTTCAGAAAGGCCGTCGGAGACCACAACGTCGGTCAACTCAGGCTTGCCCTTGGTGAGCGTGCCCGTCTTGTCGAGGACGATGGTATCGAGTTTGTAGGCGCCTTCCAAGGCCTCCCCCCCTTTTATGAGGATCCCCGACTCCGCCCCCTTGCCGGTGCCGACCATGATCGAAGTTGGGGTCGCAAGGCCCATCGCGCACGGGCAGGCGATGATGAGCACCGCTACGAAGTTCAAGAGCGCGTGGGTAAAAGCCGGCTCGGGTCCGAGGATCCACCAGACAAACAGGGTTAGTGTAGCCAGCACCATGACGACGGGGACGAAGACGCCACTTATCCTGTCGGCGAGGCGTTGAATGGGGGCCTTCGAGCCCTGAGCCTCCTCGACCATCCTTATAATCTGAGAGAGGGCCGTATCCTTGCCAACCTTGGTCGCCCTAAAGCGGAACGACCCGGAGGCGTTAACGGTGGCACCGATGACCTCGTCGCCCGGTCGCTTTGTCGCAGGTACGGACTCGCCGGTGATCATTGACTCGTCGACGGCCGACTCACCAAAGACCACCCTTCCGTCGACGGGAACCTTCTCCCCCGGCCGCACCACGACCACGTCCCCTACGCTTACGTCCTCGATGGGAATATCCACCTCACCATCGCCGCGGACGACGCATGCCGTCTTGGCTTGCAGCCCGGCGAGCTTCTTTATGGCCTCGCTGGTACGCCCCTTCGCCCGCGCCTCAAGGAGACGCCCGAGCAGGATGAGCGTGATGATGAGGGCCGAGGTGTCGAAGTACACGTCCGCTCGCCCGGCGAATAGCTGCGGCGCGAGTGTCGCCACCGCGCTGTACAGGAAAGCGGCGCTCGTTCCAACAGCCACGAGGGTGTTCATGTTCGCTTGCCCGTGCTTGAGAGCCCCCCATGCCCCCTCGTAGAACCGCCACCCAGCCCAGAACTGTACCGGGGTCGCAAGCACCAAGAGCCCTGCATTCAGCCAAGCCATCGGCACGGGAAGCATAAACCCGAACATGTGCGGCAAGCTTCCGATAAGGATGAGCGCTGTGAGCGCCGCCGCCACAAGGAAGTTGCCGCGCAGCTTCTCGTACTCGCGCTGGTGGGCATCTTTGGTGGCCACGTCCTCCTCCGACCAGACTACACCGTAGCCCGCCCTCTCGACGGCCCGCGCAAAATCCCTAAGCCCCGCCTCGCTCGCCAGGTATCTAACGGTCACCTTCTCCGTGGCGAGGTTAACGTTGACGTCGAGAACCCCGGGCACCTTCTTCAGCGCCTTCTCAACCCGCCCTACGCAGCTCGCACAGCTCATCCCCAAGACGTCGAAGCTCGTCTCCTGCACCTCCGCTTCGTATCCTGCTTCCCCGACAGTCTCAACAAGCCGCTCGAGACTCACGGCCTCCGGGTCGTAGGTCACGGTAGCCTTCTCGGCGGCGAAGTTCACATTTGCTTCCGAGACGGCCGCGCTCTTCGAGAGGGCCTTCTCCACCCGCTTCGCGCAGCTGGCACACGACATACCGGTAACTGGTATGGTGATCAACGCCTGCCGATTCTTTTCAGCCACTTTAGGCCCTCCTATAGGTGCTAGGTTTAGGCTCTTTAAGTCCGTGTCTTACCCTTACTAGACTTCGAGTGCCGTCAAAAGAGTCACTCTTACACTATACTATACCCCCCTATACTAATCAACTCCTTTGCATTGAGTCCCGCGGCCCTTGACAAAGGTGGGCCGAAGGCACGATGGACAAACCGAGCGCTTTGCTGCGCTGGCCCGGATGTCAGCAGTCACCCAATGAGGCGCCATGTGTTAGATAAGGATCAGAACCTTGTAGAGTCTTGACCGACAAAAAATAGGTTTTGGGAAAGCCGGAACGAAAAGGTGCAGTTAATCTCAAGTAGCGTGACCCCAAATAAGGCGAGTATCTTCTAGGAGCCACGCCTTACAAAGGAGGAGAACGCGGAGGCGACCCATAACTACTACACTACGCGCGTACGACCGCGAGGAGATGAGCGGGATTATCGAAAGGCTTGGATAATCCAGGTCTTGGGGCCGGTGCTACCACGCCTCGGCCCCTACTACCTTCTGCCAGTCCTTAATCACGCACTGCCGGGAGCGTTAATTCTCGTAAAACCCAGGGCTTACGAAGTGTACGGAGCGTGGAGGAGCTGGCACCGCCCTTGGGGTAGTTCATCAATACGGGTGGCTAAGAAGATTGCCCGGCGCTTTTTCTATACTGGTCTTCCTTAGGATCTCCTCCCCCACTTCTTTCCTGCGGGGTTCCTGGCGCGTCCTGCTGAGCAAGGCGCATCCCTTCCTGCAGGTACGAGTGGGGGATGTTGAACATCTGCATGTAGGTGTTCATCAACTCCTGCACCATCTGCTGGAACGATTGCTGCTGCTGCTGGGCCTGCTGCTGGAAGGTCTGCTGCTGCTGCTGGGCCTGCTCCATCCACTGCTGGGTGAGCTGCTGGAGGGTCTGCTGCTGCTGCTCGGCCTGCCCGGAGGCGTAGGAGCCGGGGGTGCTAAGCAGCTGCATGTAGGTGTTAATGAGCTCCTGGATCATCTGCTGGGAGTTGTGCTGCTGCTTTTGGATCTGCTCGGAGAGTTGCTGCATCTGGCTTAGCCATTCCCGGGCACCTTCCGGCGCTTGCACTCCCCTGTTCTTACTGTCCTCACTCACCGCTCACTCCTTCCTTATTTAGCCTTGCGCAGTTGGCTTATATACTTGCTTTAGAGGGCTGGAATCCGCTGAGGAGTAGGTCCGACTATACCAATCCTCTAGCATAGCTGCCCGTCGGTCGGCCTCAGTAATTGCCTCCTCGATGTGCTTGATGGCAAGCTGCCTAGCGTTGTCCTCATACAACAGCGTGCGAGCCTGCTCTAGGAGCACTACGGCCTCCCTGACTTGCGTCTTGGCCTTGTGCGCTTCCTCGCGCACAAGAGTCGCTCCTCTCCCCGTAAGGGGCGGCTGATAATCAACAGCCACCGGCAGCGTTGGTGGACTCATGCGTTAACTCTCTCCTTCGTGATAGAGCAGGGCTGATGAGTCCCGCAATGTCCTGACGCTAAAAGCATGCCAGCAACCAGGGGGCACGTGCATGATGCAGATGCACTATTTTCACCAAACCTGCGCGCTAGCCCATAGGGAAGGCGGGTTGCCTTTATTTACGAGCTGC
>JALZFP010000054.1 GCA_030861485.1 Actinomycetota bacterium
CGTGAGACGGTCGGGAGCGTAACGGCGGGACTCCAGGAGGAGATCGTCGGCGTCCGCGAGGCGCAGGCCTTTAACCGCACGGAGACGAACATCGAACGTTTCCGCGAGCGCAACGCCGCCAACCGGACCGCCAACGTAGAGGCCGTGGCGATAACCTCCGCCTTCGCCCCGGCGATAGACGTACTCAGTACGCTCTCCACGGCCGTCGTGATCGGCTACGGGGGCTACCTCGTCGTAACCGGCACTCTTACAGTCGGCCTGTTGACGGCGTTCTTGATCTACGTGCAGCAGTTTTTCCGCCCCATCCAGCTCGCCTCTCAGGTCTACACCCAGGCCCAAGCTGCCCTCGCCGGGGCCGAACGCATCTACAACGTCCTCGACGAACCTAGGGAGCCCTCGGACCCGCCCGGCACCCCACAGCTCTACTCCGTAGAGGGCCGGATAGAGTTCGAGCGTGTAACCTTCGCCTACGAACCGGGTCGCCCAGTGCTTGAGGATATAGACTTCCACGTCGAGCCGGGGCAGACGGTCGCGCTGGTCGGCCCGACAGGCGCTGGCAAGACCACCATAGCCAACCTCATCCCCCGCTTCTACGACGTGAGCGCCGGTACGGTGCGGGTAGACGACCACGACGTGCGCGAGGTCGAGCGGCGGAGCCTGCGAGGGCAGATAGCGACAGTTCTGCAAGACCCGTTCCTCTTCTCAGGGACCATCGCGGAGAACATCCGCTACGGTCGGATGGAGGCGACGCGGGAGGAGGTGGAGGCCGCCGCCCGCGCCGTGAGCGCCCACAGCTTTATCGCCGCCCTCCCGGACGGCTATGATACGGAGCTCGGGGCCGGCGGCGGGAGGTTGAGCCAGGGCCAACGTCAGCTCCTCTCCTTCGCCCGGGCGGTTCTGGCCAACCCGCGAATCCTCATTTTGGACGAGGCGACGAGCAACGTAGACACCCGCACCGAGGCCCTTATCCAGGAGGCTCTGGGTACCCTGCTGAAGGACCGCACGAGCATCGTCATCGCCCACCGCCTCAGCACGATCCGCAACGCGGATTTGATCCTGGTGATAGAAGCCGGCCGTATCGCCGAGCGCGGCAACCACGTCTCGCTGCTCGCCCGGGGCGGTCTCTACGCCGACCTCTACCGCCGCCAGTTCCGCGAGCCCGCCCCCGCGACCCCCGGTTAGGAGAGACGCCTTTGCCCGACTTGCTCACGACCTTTGCTTTGATCGCCGTGGTCCTCACCATCGCAGGTCTCGCCTCGGGGCTCGTGGAACGAGCGCCGATCTCCTTTCCGATAATCTTTCTGAGTTTGGGATTTTTGCTCGGGGAGCACGGTCTGGGCGTCCTCATGCTCGGCCCGGAGAACCCGCTTCTGGAGTCGGTGGCTACGCTCACGCTGGCCCTCGTCCTCTGCCTCGAAGGCGTGAGGATCGGTAACGAGAGCATGGAGGGCGCCGGAGCCGTCCCGGTGCTCTCTCTGGGTCCGGGAACCCTGATCATCGTCTCGGTCGTGGCCGCCGGGTCGTACTTCTTGCTCGGGACCTCGATGGTGGAGTCGCTGCTCCTGGGCACCATCCTGGCCTCGACCGACCCGGTAGTCCTGCGCGACGTGGTGCGCAACGGACGCATACCGCGCTCCGTGCGCCAGGCCCTGAACATCGAGGCTGGCACCAACGACGTGGTGGTCTTACCCATGCTCCTGATCCTGATAGCTGTCGCCAATGCCGAGGCATCAGGTGTTGCAGACTGGGCGCTGTTCTCGGTGCAGGTCCTCCTGCTTGGCCCGGCGGTCGGGTTCGCCACAGGTGCCGCGGCGGCCTGGCTCATGAGCCGGGCCATCGAGCGGTACGCCATAAGCGAGGTCTACCAATCGCTCTATGGGATAGGGACAGTGCTGCTCGCCTACGTTTGCGCCCAAAGTTTAGGCGGGGACGGGTTTTTGGCCGCCTTCGCTGCGGGATTCGCAATAGCCGTACTGAACCTCGACCTGTGCCAGTGCTTCCTGGACTACGGCGAGACCACGAGCGAGATGGCTATGCTCTTCGCGTTCATCCTCTTTGGGGTGGTGGTCTCCAGCCTCTTCGTCGAGGTCCCGCTCGTGCCGGCGCTCCTCCTGGCGCTCGTCGTGATCTTCGTCGCCCGCCCCCTCGCCATCTGGGTCGTGCTGCGCGGGACCGCGGTCAGCAACGCGGCAAAGGCGTTCATCGGATGGTTCGGGCCACGCGGCCTCAACTCTCTGCTCCTGGCCCTGCTGGTAATACAGGCGGGCGTCTCAGACGCCGAGTTCCTCCTGGCCGTCACCGGGGTGGTGGTCACAGTCTCGGTCCTGTTCCACGGGGCTTCCGCCACGCCCCTCTCCGCGCTCTACGGCCGGGCGGTCGAGAGCCACACCTTCCAGGAGGAGCGCGAAAGCGGCGCCGGCGGCATCTTCGAGGGCGCCGCCGCCGAGACGGCCCGGACCAAACCAGAGCAACTCTACGAGATGCTGGAATCCGACGACCCACCCCTGGTGCTCGACGTTAGGACCCGCTCCCAGTACGAACAGGACAAGAGCCGCATCCCCGGCTCCATCCGGGTCAGGCCGGACGAGGTGGAGGAGTGGGCCAGAGAGCGGAAGGAAGAGCGCGGCGACCAGGTTGAGGGCCAGCGAATCGTCGCCTACTGCACCTGACCAGACGAGGCGACCAGCGCCCGTGCGGCGCGGCGGCTGAACAAGATGGGCTTCGATGCGTCGGCCCTCGAAGGTGGTTTCGACGCCTGGCAGACAAAGTATCC
>JALZFP010000084.1 GCA_030861485.1 Actinomycetota bacterium
AGACCAGGCAGCAGCTTAAGAGCGAGGATGAAGTGCCAACCCTCGACCTTCCCCGCTAGTGCCAAGCCCACCAGCGATATAACAATTCCTGCCACAAACGAGATGGCCAGCGTAGAGCGCAGTTCGGCTCCCGAACGGTCCTGGTAGATTAGCGCTAGCGGCGCCCCACCGATAGCAGCGGTGGTGCTCGTGATCCCACTGGCGATCCCTCCTACTAGCCGAGTCTTATTGTTCACCTCAAAGTTCGCGCTGAGGAAGCTCATGAGCGCCGCCACCACAATGAGGAGCCCCACGAGTACTGACAGAAAGCTGGCTGGGATGAAGATCAGGAGCGCAACCCCGAGGGCTGTCCCGACCACGCGGGCTCCAGTAATCAGGAAGAATCCGCTGATGTCGATAGACTTCCACTCTCGAGCGCTCATAAGCACTGTCATCGGGAGGGCCAGGAGCAGGGGCGTGACGGGGACGGCTTCCGTATAGAGCAGCGCCATAGCCGGCACTGCCACGAAGGCGTAGCCGAACCCGATAGAGCCCTGTATAATCGCTCCCACCGCCACGGCGACGAGTGCAAGGATCGCTGTTAGTGCCACGAGCGCCTCCCTCCTGAGCGGTCTTCATGCTGTTACCGCCAGCAGATTGCTTTAAACCTCCATTACCATACTCCTATTGAGATCAGCCCTGTCTTCTCGTAAGAAGGGCAATTTGCCCACGACGCGTCTCCTTGCCGGCAACTTACGAGCTAAACGACCGAAACGATACAAGCTTCCGTCGCGCGTACTCCTTGGTTGTATATGTCGGGTTAGTCGTACTTTTGTCATCGAGGGGGTGGGGGAGTGGAGGATAATAGCTAAGGTGGGGGAGCCTATAGTAGCCTCTTCGTGATAGGAGACATTTCGCGGATCGAGGGCACGTGGGGTAAGCTAATATTAATGAAGGCTCAGATTATGCGGCATATGCCCTAGCTACCATAGTGCGGACTCAGGAACCTCCGGATTGGTACACCTGGTCTATTACCGGCGCCACGACTACCGGCATCGTCGCCATAATCGTCTTTCTCGGTACGTCTAGCGTCAACCTGTAGTTACAAGTAAGAGCGACGAGGCAGAATAGGAACGCTCTCCGGTTAGCTTTTGCCAACGAGATGCAGGCAATCCGGAGTTTAAAAGCTTCCCCAGTGCAGATCCCTTACCCTCCTATGTATGGGTGCTCACGATAAAAGGGGGAGTACACCAATTACTACACCAACCCGCCGCGAACAGTAGGAAACAACGAGAAACTTCCTGTGCGAGGATTTGGCTGATTTCCAGGTAGTTTTTGAACAGTCAGAAACAACAGCTAACATGGATCACGCCACCGAAAACCGTGGTGTCCCCGGTTCGAGTCCGGGTCCTGCCACTGCGATTTTGTAGGTAAAACACAGATGAGCCCTCCACCTATTTTTCCAGACAGTCTCTCTGGGCAGCCCATGAATAGAGGCAACCTCAAAACGGAAGGCTAAGGCTACCAGAGCGTGTGCCTACGCTTGCTGGGCGAGGCACTCAAGGATTTGGAGGTACCTAGCATGTATGAACCGGCGCCTGGGTTCCACTTCCCCTTCTTCACTTCTTTGAGTTTTCGGAAGGCCTGGGCGACGGCTACGCGCTGCGCGCTACTCATAGTACTCAACAGCTCTTGGGAGTAGTGCTTCGGTATCCAGTAACTCTCCGTAGCTCGATAATCCTCCCATCCGCCTTCTAAGCGGTACCCACCTTCCGTGACGGTATCGTTGCTGCCGCCTTCACTCCTCCGCGACCCTCAAGACCACCTTCCCGCGCCCGTGTCCGGAGTCCAACCGCTCGTGGGCCTTGCCGACCTCTTCCAGCGGCAGCACCTCCGCAACGAGGGGCCGCACCTGGCCACGCTCGATGAGCCTGCCCATCTCCTCAAGCCGCGCCCGCTCACGCAAGAGGAACACGCCGTAAAGGATCTGGTTTTTATGGTAGAGCGGCGTGAGGTCGCCTTGCGCGCCGAGGATGGTCGCCAGGCGCCCGAAGGGTTTCGTGGCAGGGATGCTCTCAACGATCGTCCCACCGCCCACGGAGTCAAAGACGGCGTCCACACCCTTGCCACCCGTATCGTCGAGGGCAGCTTCGGTCACGTCCTGGCTGCTGTAGTCTATCGCGACGTCGGTGCCGAGCTCCTTGAGGACCCCTTGGTTGTGGTGACTTGCTGTCGCGAGAATGCGAGCACCGGCTGCCTTGGCGATCTGGACGGCGAAGGAGCCCACCCCACCGGCGCCACCGTGGATCAGTATCGTCTCCCCAACCCGCACGCCGAGCCTCCTGACTATCGCCTCGTACGCCGTGCCCCCGGCGAGTGGCACGGCCGCAGCCTCCTCGTGCGAGAGTGAGGCAGGCTTCTTCGTCACGATGTCCGCCTTTGCGACGTGATACTCGGCGTAGCTACCGTTCGAGCGGGGACCGAACACCTCCGGCGTGTAATATACCTCGTCGCCCGGCGCGAGGTCGGTGACCCCCGGCCCGACCTCCTCAACCACGCCCGAAACATCCAAGCCGAGGATTATCGGCGCTTCGAGCCCGGCGGAGCTGCCATCGGCCCTAAACTTTGCGTCCACGGGGTTAGTACCCGCGGCAACGACCCGGACCTCGACCTCGCCGGGCCCGGGATGTGGTCTCTCGACGTTGCGCTCCTCGAAGAGGTCCGGTCCTCCGAACTGCGGTGTGACCATGGCTCGCACGATCTCGTTGCTCCTTTCCGCGCAGTCTTGGGTTCGGCCATCTTACCTTACGTTACCCTACACCCCAACCGGCACTGTCGAGAGGTTTAGGCACGTGGGGTTACCTCAAAGATTGGTCTCCTGGACTGTAGGCGTATGCTCTTTTCGTTTGCTTTGCGAGTGATGCTCCGCCCGCTGGCCTGGGCCATCCAGACGGAGATAGCGGCTTTCCGGGAACGCCCATCCCCACGGTTTCCAAGACGCCCTTATAAGAAACGATTTGGAAAATATACGGATGGGCGCAACGTGGTCGAGCGATGCGTCAACCGCCTGAAGCAGTGGCGTGGGACCGCCCCTGCAAGTTACTGCTATTTAACGCTTCCGTTGCTGTCAGTCCTTAGCCAGAAGCCGAAAAGGCGACCAAGCCCTCAGCTTTTAATTACTGCTGGGGCGGCTGAGCGAGGGCGCCAAGGCAATAGCCAGAACGCGGCCGTAAACGGTGATTAGAGCATAGGTCCCCACGCCTAGCACATCGCCGAGCAGCACCATCAGTCCCCCAGTCTGCCACCAGAGCTCAAACGAGGCGTAACCCGCCACTACGAATGTAGAGACGAAGATAACCCCGAACACGCCAAGGGCGAACAGCGTGAGACCTATTGTCTGTCGGAGCAGCGAGACATGGCGCCACTCCAGAGGTGGTAGGAGAAGACCATGGTAAGCAGCGCCGATACCTATGAGCACCAACAGCAGGGCAGCATATATCAACAGGTAGGCACCCCCGCCGAACTCTCTCGCTAAGCCCACCGGATCGAGGAACGGATGGGCCTCTCTCAGCAGCAGGGCGGCTATGGTGTCT
>JALZFP010000087.1 GCA_030861485.1 Actinomycetota bacterium
CGCCGACGCGCAGATCGGCCTCGATGCCGCTCTCGCGCGCCCGGCGGCGGGCGATCTCGAGCATCTTCGGGCTGAGCTCGACGCCGGTGAGGTGTACCTCCGTGGGATAGAAGTAGAGGTTACGACCGGTGCCGACGCCAATCTCCAGCACCTCGCCAAGCGCCCGCGAGCAGACCCACTCCCGTCCGGCACCACTGAGCACCCTCTCCAGAAGAGCGATGAGCCGGTCGTAATCTTCGGCTCTCCGGTCGTAGTGCCGCCGGACACGCTCCGTCCGGTTCCGGTTCGCGCTCACCCCAAGGCCGGCTCTTGGTCAAGCCGGAGGCCGAGGACGACGAGGTCCCGTCCTACGCCGTCGAGCTCCACTGCCCTCGGGAAGTAACGCCCAAGGCTCAAAGCCGAACTCCCCGAACAGCACTGCAGCCGCGAGTCGAAGCTGAGTAACCGCTGAGGATCCGACCCTACAGGACCAGCGGCGCGATCAGGGTGAAGACTCCATAAACGGTAAAGCTGAGCGCGAGCGTCAGCACACCGTAGCCCATGATGTCGCGGATACCAAGTCCGACGATCCCCAGGATGGGGAGAGCCCAGAACGGCTGGATCATGTTGGCCGTCCCCTCGCCCCAGGCGACGGCCATCGCCGTCAACCCCTGGTCCACCCCGAGCGACTCCGCAGCCGGAACCATAACAGGTCCCTGCACGACCCAGTGCCCGCCGCCAGACGGAATAAAGAGGCTGATGATATTGGAGGAGACAAAGGTCCAGAAGGCGAAGGTGTACTCGTTAGAGAACGACATGAACCAGTCGGCGATGACGGCAGCCAGGGTCACACCGCCGACCGAGAGGGTCATCAGGCCCTGTATCCCACCGTAGAACGGATACTGCAGGGCGATAGGCCCGATGGCGTAAGCGCTGCCGGTGAACGTTCGCACGTAGCGTATAGGGGTCCAGTGCAAGATCAGGCCGATCGCGAGGAACAGGGCGATGACGGCGTTAAAGTCGAGGTTGAACGTGCCCGCTACGATCGTACTTATGAAGTAGGCAATGATGGCCCCGGCAATGACGAGGTTAAGCGGCCAGAAACGCTCCAGCTTGCCGGCCGGCGTATCGGGGCTCTCCGCTTCGCCCCCCTCGTCCTCCTGCTCCAGAAGCTCGCGGTCCACTTTGCGCATCTGCTCCGGCCGCTTTGGCATCATCCACCAGTACAGCGGGACAAGGAGCACGACGATGAGGAGCGCGGGGATTATGTTCCACCAGGTGAAGATGGTCTGGCCAAACCCCAACACCTGTCCCGTCTGCTGCTCGGTTATGTTTGCCGAGCTGCCCGGGGTCGAGACGGCCAGGGCGATGGATGACGAGAGTCCGCTCGCCCACACGATAAACCCGGCGTATCCGGCAGAGACGAGGATCGCATAGTCGATGTTCTCCAGGCGCTTCCCGATAAAACGGGCCATAATCGCGGCGACCACGAGCCCGAAGCCCCAGTTGATCAGGCTAGCTATCGAGGCGACTACGACCGTCAACGCCAGCGCCTGTCCCTGATTTTGCGGCTTCGATGCCAACCAGTCCAGGAAGCGCGAGACCGGTGAAGACTGCGCCACCACGTAGCCGGTCAGGAGGATGAGCGCCATCTGCAACGCGAAGGTCAATATGCCCCACAGGCCCTTGTACCAGGCCCCAATTAGCTCCAGGACGTTCGGGGTGACAAAGATTGCGGCCAGCAAGTAGGTGATCAGGGTGAGCACGATGGCGAACAGGAAGGCATCCGGCAAAAACCGTTCGGCCAACCCTACGAAGAAACTTACGACCCGGTTTCCTCCACCCGCAGCTTCCGGCCTGCTTATCCTTTCTTGCACGTTTCCTCCTTAAGATCCGCTAACACGCTGTAAGTATCCGGGTTCCCGCGCGCCGCTGCTGTTGCGGAACGCGTGAGCCTCAAGAGCCGTACCTCCTGGCGAGCCCGGCGAAGTCGTCGAGGGAATCGGGGTTGCTCAGGGAGTCTCTGCTGGCCGCTTCTTCGGGTGGTGTGCCCGCGAGGATCTTCTTTACAGGTACCTCGAGCTTCTTGCCGTTGAGGGTGCGGGGAACGTCGGGGACGGAGAGGATCTCGTCCGGCACGTGGCGCGGGGAAGTAGTGTCGCGGATGCTCTTCTTGATCCTGTCTATGAGGTCGTCGTCGAGCTCGGCGTCTTCTTCGAGGACCACGAAGAGCGGCATAAAGTCCTCTCCATCCTTCCGGATGTCCACGACGAGGCTGTCCGTGACCTCGGGGACGGCCTCGACGGCGCGGTAGATCTCGCTGGTCCCCATCCTCACGCCGCCGCGGTTTATCGTAGAGTCGGAGCGGCCGTAGATCACGGCGGACCCTTCGGGCTTTATCCTGATCCAATCCCCGTGCCGCCACACGCCCGGAAACACGTCGAAGTAGCTCTCCCTGAGTCGCTCGTCGTCCGGGTCGTTCCAAAGATATAAGGGCATCGAGGGCATCGGCTCGGTGATGACCAGCTCCCCAACCTCGTCTACGAGCGAGTTACCTTCTTCGTCAAAGGCCTCGACCTTTGCCCCTAGGGAGCGGCACTGTAGCTCCCCGCTCTTGACCGGCAGCAGCGGACACCCTCCCACGAATGCCGTGCAGAGGTCCGTACCGCCGCTCGTCGAGAAGAGCCAGAGGTCCTCTTTCACGTTCTCGTAGACCCAGTCGAAGCCTTCGGGAGGGAGCGGCGAGCCGGTCGAGCCCACGCTCTTTAGGGCCGAGAGGTCGAAGTCGCGGCCGGGCTCGATGCCGGCGTTCATGCACGCGGTCAGGTAGCCCGCGCTCGTCCCGAAACAGGTCATGCCCGTCTCCTGGGCAAACTCCCAGAGCGTATTCATGTCCGGGTAGCCGGGGTTGCCATCGTACGTGAGGATGGTTGAGCCGGAGAGGAGACCGCTCACCAATACGTTCCACATCATCCAACCCGTCGTGGTGAACCAGAAGAATTTGTCGTCGGGACCCAGGTCTATGTGAAGGTGGACCTTTTTCAGGTGCTCTAGCAGTATGCCGCTGTGCCCCTGCACAATGGCCTTGGGGAGCCCCGTGGTTCCGGAGGAGTACAGCACCCAGAGCGGATGGTCGAACGGCACCTGCTCGAACCGGAGCTGCGCCCCCTCGTTTTCGGAGAGCAGCTCGTCCCAAAAGACCACGTTATCGAGGCCGCTCGTGTCCGGCTTCTCCGCGAGGTACGGCAGGACGACGGTCTTCTCCAGCGTCGGCATCTCCTCCTGGAGCTTCGCCACAACCTCCGTGCGGTCGTAGTCCTTGCCGCCGTAGCGGTAGCCGTCCACCGCGAAGAGCACCTTTGGCTCTATCTGGGTAAAGCGGTCTACCACGCTGCCTAACCCGAAGTCCGGCGAGCAGCTGGACCAGATGGCCCCCAGGGAGGCGCAGGCCAGAAAGGCGATGAGCGCCTCCGGCACGTTCGGCAGATAGGCCACTACCCGGTCGCCGCGTTCGACGCCGAGCTCTTCGAGGCCCGCCGCCAGAGCGCCGACCTTCTCTTGCAGCTGCCGCCAGGTAACCGTTCCGAGCGGCCTGATCTCCGACTGATGTAACACCGCCGGCTCATCGGAACGTGCGTTGCGAAAGACGTGCTCGGCGTAGTTTAGCTCGGCGCCCTCGAACCACTTGTAGCCAGGCATCCCGCGGCTGTTGAGCACCCGCGAGTACGGCTTTGAGGCCTTCACGTTGAAGTACTCCCAGATCGAGGCCCAGAACTCCTCGACCTCGCTCACGGACCACTCCCATAGCTCCCCGTAGTCGCTAAAAGAGAGGCCTTTCTCTCTCTTCAGCCACTCCATAAAGCGGGAGATGTTTGCGTTCTCTTTGAACTCTTCAGAGGGCTCCCAGAGGAGGGTCCCCTCGGCTGCTTCGGTCATACTTTCACCCCTTCCGTCGGTTTTCGCATCAGGTGGCGCTCGCGCCGCTGTCTATCGTCAGGGAGGCGCCGTTGATGAACGAGGCCTCGGGCGTACAGAGAAAGGCGGCTAGCTCGGCGACCTCCTCGGGCTCGACGAGGCGTTTGATCGTGGGTTTCTCGAGCATCACCTTCTCGATGACCTCGTCCTCCGAGATCCCGCGTGTGCGGGCCTGGTCGGCAATCTGGCCCTCCACCAACGGCGTCCTCACATAAGCTGGGCAGATGCAGTTGGACGTCACGCCTTTGGGTCCTCCCTCTAGCGCTATTACCTTCGAGAGCCCCTCCAGGCCGTGCTTGGCGGAGACGTAGGCCGCCTTGAACGGCGAGGCCCTGAGACCAAGCACGCTGGAGATGTTGATCACACGTCCCCACCCCTTCTCGTACATGCCCGGCAACGCCACGCGTACGAGCCTGAAAGGCGCCTCCAGCATGATCCGCAACATCATCGAAAACCGCTCGGGCGGAAAATCTTCCATGGCGGCGACGTGTTGCACCCCCGCATTGTTCACCACTATATCCGCCCCAACCTGTAAGGAGTCGAGCACCCCATAGTCAGAGAGGTCCGCCTGCACTGCCTCGCCACCGAGCTGTTCGGCAACCTTGCGGGCGGCGTCGCCGTCCAGGTCGAGCACGGTGACGGCGGCGCCCGCCCGGGCCAACCGTTCGGCGCAGGCCCGTCCGATCCCACTCGCGGCCCCGGTGATCAAGGCGCTACGCCCACTCAGGTCTGCGTTAACAGCCACCCTTCCCGGTGCTACGAGAGCTTCGCCCATAACTCCTCCACCTCATCGTAAAGTAGTTTGTCCCCACCAGGGTCTTTCCCCATTTTGACTAAGCAAAACCAGTATAAGTCGAGCCCCCTACTAGCAAAAACTACCGCAAACCCGCACATAG
>JALZFP010000103.1 GCA_030861485.1 Actinomycetota bacterium
TTGACGCCCTTTGATAGACTCGTCCACCGTGTGAAGCTCCATCTCCGGGTCTTCGTCGGTTGCGTAGCGGTTCACGCCGACGATAATGCGCTCCTCGCGCTCGACCTCACGCTGGTAACGGTAAGCAGCCTCCTCGATCTCGCGCTGCATAAAATGCTCCTCGATGGCCTTTACGGACCCACCTATCCCGTCGATACGCTTTATGTACTCCCACGCCTCTTCCTCGACGGCGTCGGTTAGAGACTCTACGTAGTAGGAGCCAGCCAGAGGGTCGGCTGTATCCGTAACAGCAGCCTCGTTAGCCAGGATCTGCTGGGTCCGCAGGGCTATCCGCGCGCTCGTCTCGGTCGGGAGGGCCAGCGCCTCGTCGAAGGCGTTGGTGTGCAAGCTCTGCGTACCACCCAGTACCGCCGATAGGGCCTGCACGGTGGTGCGCATGATGTTGTTCTCGGCCTGCTGGGCGGTTAGAGAGGAGCCCGCGGTCTGGGTGTGGAACCGGAGCTTTAGGCTCCGCTCGTCCTCCGCGCCAAAGCGTTCTCTCATGATCCTGGCCCACATTCTCCTCGCCGCCCGGTACTTGGCCACCTCCTGGAAGAGATCGTTGTGGGCGTTAAAGAAAAACGAGAGCCTGGGAGCGAACTCGTCCACCTTTAGGCCCGCCTGAGTGGCCGCTTTGACGTAGGCGATAGCGTTGGAGAGGGTGAAGGCCAGCTCCTGAACCGCCGTGCTGCCCGCCTCGCGGATGTGATAGCCAGAGATGGAGATCATGTTCCACCGCGGCAACTCTTTAGCGCAGTAGGCAAACATGTCGGTCGTAATCCTCATAGAGGGCGCCGGGGGGTAGATGTAGGTCCCGCGCGCGAGGTACTCCTTAAGGATATCGTTCTGGGTCGTGCCGGTTACGTCTTTTGCCTCCGCCCCCTGCTCCTCGGCGACCAGAGAGTAGAGCAGGAGCAGAATAGAGGCGGTCGCGTTGATAGTCATGGAGGTCGAGACGTTTTTTAGGGGTATGCCATCGAAGAGGTCGCGCATGTCGAGGAGCGAGTCTATGGCGACCCCTACCTTTCCAACCTCTCCCAAGGAGAGCTGGTGGTCGGAGTCGCGACCCATCTGAGTCGGGAGGTCGAAGGCAACCGAGAGCCCGGTCTGGCCAGCTTCAATGAGGTACTTGAAGCGCCGGTTGGTCTCCCTGGCGGTCCCGAAGCCGGCGTACTGGCGCATGGTCCAGGGCCGGCCGCGGTACATCGTGGGGTAGACGCCCCGCGTGTAGGGATACTCGCCGGGGTCGCCGAGCCTCTCTGCATAGTCGAAGCCTTCGAGGTCCTCGGGTTTGTAGAGGGGCTTCACCTCAATCCCGGACTCCGTCCGGCGTTCGTCGGCACGCTTCTCAACGTCCACGTTCTACCTCTCTCTATCTTCTGGCAGCTCAACGAGCTCGGTAAGGACGCCGTGAGCGTCCCTAGGGTGTACGAACGCCATGCGTGTTGCCCCCGCTCCAATTCTGGGCTCCTCGTCTATCAGCTCGACTCCACTCTTCTTGAGCTCCTTTAAGGCCCTGTCGAGGTCTTCCACCTGAAAGGCGACATGGTGGAAGCCTTCGCCCCGTTTCTTGAGGAATCTGCCTACGGGCGAGTTCGGGTGAGTAGGCTCCAGGAGCTCTATCCTAGACTCCCCTACATCGAACATCGTGGCGACGATGCCCTGCTCCTCGACCTCCTCGGGCTCGCCCACACGTGCGCCGAAGTGCTCCTTGTAGAAGCGGGCGGCGGCGGAGATATCCTCGACGGCGTAGCCGAGGTGGTGAATCTTTTTGAGCAAGGCTTGTCCTCCTGTCGGATCAATTGTAGATCACGTATGCCGGGCATACACAGGGGTTCTCGATGGGCTTTGGGCTAGAATTGGACCATTGTAGCCGCACGACGGGAGGTTGAAGGTGGCGCGGAGTATTATGCAGAAGATTCAGGAGCTCTCCGAGGAGCGGGAGCAGCTCGTGGCCCGCGAGGGCACCCACCACGCGACGAACGAGGACCACCAGCGCATTCGGAGAATAGACCACGACCTGCAGGTACTCTGGGACCTCAGGCGCCGCGAACTGGCTGGGGAAGAGGTCTCCCTGGATGCGGACTACTACGACTCCTACACCCGCTATACCGACGCCGACGACCCTCCGGGCCGCTAGAGACTCTCGACTAACCGCCCGGTCCCGCCGTCTGGCCGATCTCGGCCCACTCGACAGTCGAGGAAGCCTGTTCGAGGACCTTGTCGAGCTCGATCATGTCGTCCTCGATGAAAGCCTCTCGTCCGGCCTCTGGTATGAAGGTCAGCGTCCTGCCGTCGGTGTAGCGAAAGACGATCCGGGTAACCCTCATGCTCTGGGGCAGCTCTTCTTGCAGCTTTCTGGTTCTCTCTATACCGTGCATGTATCCCTCAAGCCAGCCTGTTCGCGTCTTTTTTCACATCGCGCGAGAGAGTCTCGATGTATACAGCCAGCTGTTGCAGCTCGTAGGAACCGAACTCCTCGCGCATCCGGGGTCTGAAGACGTCCTCGTCCCCGTTGTCGAACTCTATTACCACCTCGCGGATGCCGTAGGGGTCCATCTCGCCAACCTCCAGGACGCTCGTCCTCCGGTCCTTGTTGTTCTCTTCCAACCTCGAATTCCTTTCTAGCGCCTTGCGGTCTGCGATTTATCAGCCTTCAGGAGCGTTCGTCGCCGTGTACCACTAGTACCGGGCAGCTGGCCTCGCAGACCACGATGCTGGAAACGCTGTTCTGCACGGTGTCCTGCAATGGGCCCAGCCCCCGGCTGCCGACTACCACGAACCCTATATCCGACTCTTTGGTGAGCTCGAATATCTCGTCGGCCGGATCGTCCCCGGGTACCACGTAAGACTCGGCGATCCTCCCTCCCGGCCTCCTCTACCTGCCTCGCCTTTTCGTCGAGCAGCTCCTGAGCCTTCTGCGCGGCCTCCTGGTCGCTCGAACTCGCCTCATTGTAGGCCGCTGGCGCGGGTACGTCCTTCCCGACGTAAATGACGTTCACCTCGGAGCCGGTCTTCTCCGACAGCTCCGCCGCCCGCAAAGCGGGATCTGAGCTGTCGGACCCGTCGATGGCTACCAGGATATTGGTAGGAAACATGCTCATCCGCTCAACCCTCTTGTTCCTCCTCCACTAGACGAGACGTCTACCCTGAACCTAAGCACTGCCCCGGAATACTAGCAAAATCGTCGTGCTCGCAGAGGCGCTATCATGGTAAGAAGGCTGAAATTTCGCCACGTTTAGTCTCCATCCGGTTAGGATCACTGGCGCCCCGAAAGGGCAAGGCGAACCCCAAGGCCGACAAGCACGAAAGCGGTCGACCACTGAAGCGCTGTGGCAAAGCGCGGGTTCCTACTCAACCTGTCGCCCACTACACCGGAGAAGAGCGCGATGGCGCTGAAGATAACTACACTAAGGAGCGCGAAGACCAGACCAAGGGCCACGAGCCGTAACGCCGCGCTTCCCGCCGTACCCAGGCTTGGGCTCACGAACTGCGGTAAGAAAGCCATAAAGAACACAGCCACCTTGGGATTGAGAAGGTTCATTGTTAACCCCTGTAAAAAGAAGTTCCGAAGCTTTACCGTGAAGACCTTCTCTACCGAGGGAGAGAACTCCTCTCTGCTGAGAAGCGCCCTGATGCCGAGGTACACGAGGTAAGCGGCACCGATGTACTTGACGAGCGACAAGGCCCCTGCGGAGCGCGCCAGTATCGCCGAGAGCCCGACGGCGGCTAGAGTAGTGTGGAAGAGCAGGCCGCTACACATGCCCCAGGCCGAGGCCAGGGCCACCTTGCGACCCTGGGCAATACCGCGCGTCAGGACGTAGATGTTGTCCGGCCCTGGGGCGACTATGACCGCCAGAGAGGCCGCAACGAATAGGGCGAGGTTGGTATCCGGCAACTACGTATCTCCCCAAAGACCGAGCCCTATTCTACGCTACGAACCTCCACATAAGGTGTCAACCTCCATATAAAAATGTAAATCTCTGCTTGTGTATTGCTCGCTCTGCAAGCTCCGGCACGCACTCAAAGAGCATCCCATGAGCCGACCGCCAGACGCTGTAGACGGAGGTGAACCGGAATAGTTTTCTAGTAGCGCAGAGCGGATATGCGCCACGACTTGATGGGCCTCAAGGCAGGTTAGCGGTCCAGTGCAGTGTAGACAACGCTGGTCGCGCCGCGTGAACGAGGTGGCGAATGGTGTCGATGGCCATCTCTTTCGCCCCCTAACACCAGATGGGCTGCGCGACACTTAAGGCCGACAACCTGACTTGTTCAGCGTCCCATACGACCGCTAGGTGTGCAGCCGCGGCGTTAGGTCCTTCGAGTCCAGCCGTCCTGATGAGGCCCTGGGCGAAGCCCCACGCCGTTTCATAGCCCAGTGACCTACATTCGAGAAGCGGGTCGAGGGAGTCTGGGCGGTCCTGTGGCGGCCTCGCCTTTCGGCGTTTCCCTACGCCGGGCCGTAGCAGAGCTAGCCTTTTATGCAAATTAGAGTATAGGACACGCAACGCAGAGTGCGATCTCTGTATAATTCGCGGCGTCGTTGCTAGAGGCGTCGCGGGGAGTTTGGGTTTTGGATCTCTACGAATATCAGGGTAAGGAGCTGCTACGGCAGTTCGGCATA
>JALZFP010000106.1 GCA_030861485.1 Actinomycetota bacterium
TACCGAATACCCGGCTACAAATGCCTCTCTCGCGTATACACCAGAGACCAAGAAGCGCAACGTCGTCCTGATTCACCTCGAGTCGACCCGTGCCCGGTCGGTGACTCCCTACAACAAAGACCTAAATACGATGCCCTTCCTCAACGAGCTGGCCAAAAGCAGCCTCCTCGCCGAACATGCTCGCGTGGTCGTCCCCCGTTCCTCCAAGGGGAGCACGGCGATCAACTGTGGCATCGAGCCGGCCCTCTTTCCGGGTCCGGAGTTCGAGCCGGGTGGCATCCCGGCCCCGTGTCTCGCCGGACTCCTAAAAGGGCAGGGCTACCGGACCGTCTTCTTCCAGTCGGTGTCCAACGCCGCGAACAGCTACTGGGACGATGACCTCGCGAGAAACTTCGGCTACGAGGAGTTCTACTCCTCCGAGGTCATGGACAGAGAGGGCTTCCAGGTAACGAACACCTTCGGCTACGAGGAAGACATATTGCTGGGGCCCAGCAAAGAGTGGCTCATAGAGGAAGGTAACGAGCCGTTCATGGCCGAGTACTTCACGGGCACGGGCCACTACGGCTACGAGTGCGTCCCCAACCGCTACGGCTACGAGCACTTCTCAGAGGACGAGGAGCTCGACCGCTACCACAACTGCCTGCGCATGCTGGACCACTTTCTGGAGAACCTCTTTGAGCAGTACAAGGAGTTGGGGCTCTACGAGGACACCATCTTCGTCCTCTATGGCGACCACGGCGAGGGCTTTGGCGAGCACGGCCGCCATTTGCACGGTGACAACCCCTACGAGGAGGGATTAAGGATACCGCTGCTCATCCACGCGCCGGGCTGGTTCGAGGGCGGCGAGCGGGTCGAGGGGCTGGCAAGCCAGATCGACATTTTGCCCACCGTGCTGGACATGCTGGGCTATGAGGTCGAGAACGGAGAGTATCCAGGTTACTCACTGGTGCGTCCGCTACCCAAAGACCGCACCCTATTCTTCAGCTGCATCACCACTCGCAAATGCCTGGCGAGCCTGAAGGGCAACGAGAAGTACATCCACCACTACAACAACCAACCCGATGAGCTCTTCGACCTCTCAGAAGACCCTAAAGAAGAGCGCAACCTGGCGAGCGAACGGAGCAAAGAAGAGCTGGATAAACGGCGCGAAGACCTCCTCAAGTGGCGCGCAAGCGTCGACGCCGTGTACGGCGGCGAGTAAACAGTCCGCTACTCCTCAAAGAAGGGCTCGCCCTCAAGGGCGTACTCGCGGGCGACCTCCTCGTTCAACTCCACCCCCAGCCCCGGTGTCTCCGGAACCCGGATCCAACCATCTTGTATAACCGGACCGTCATAGCCGGTGACCATGTTCTCCCAGAACGGGACGCTCATGCCGTGCCACTCGAGAGCGAGGAAGTTGGGGATGGCGGTGGCAACGTGGGCGGAGGCAATGGTCCCGATAGGGCTCGCGATGCAGTGGGGCGCTACGGCGATGTAGTGCGTGTCGGCCATGTCGCAGATCTTGCGCGCCTCTAACAAACCGCCGACCTTCTGCAGGTCGGGGGCGATGATGTCCAGGGCGCCCTTCTCCAGAGCCTCCCTGAAGCCGAAGCGCATGTAGTAGTTCTCGCCGCTGGAGATCGGGGTCTTGGTGCTCTGCGTAACCCGGCGCATGGCCTCGATGTTCTCTGGCGGCACCGGGTCTTCTAGCCACATGAGGCCGTAGGGCTCCAGCTCGTAGGCCAGCCTCTGGGCGTCGGAGACGTTGTAGCGCCAGTGCAGGTCGAAGCAGATGTCCACCGTGTCCCCCACCGCCTCGCGCACGGCCTCCACGAGCGAGACCATGAACTTCACCTCGGCGTTGGTGAGGGTACCGGAGAAGGTGTCCAGCGTGTAGGGGTTCGGGACGTCGAGGTCGAACTTGATGGCGGTGAAACCCATCTGATCGACGACCTCGCGGGCCTTCTGCGCGTACATCTCGGGAGTAAAGACCTCGTCGGTCTCGGCCTCCCCATAGGCCCGGCCGTGGACGGGTTGGTTGGTCTCGGAGGCGGTAGCGGTCGCACCCTCGTCGTCGGGCATCCACTTTGGACTACGGGCGACCATGATGGAGCTTAGGGACTCCAGGGCCTCGCCAGCGTGGCAGTCGGCGTAGACGCGAACCTCGTCGCGGTACTTGCCGCCCAGAAGGGCGTGGATCGGGACTCCGTAGTGCTTGCCGACGACGTCCCAGAGGGCAGCCTCGATACCGGAGATCGCATTATAGACGATTCCCCCCATCGACCCAGCCCCCGAAGCGGCCCAGCGCATCTTGCTCCACAGCTTGTCCACGTTTCGCGGGTCCTCGCCGACGAGCAACGGCTTCAGGTCGCGAATGATGGTGGTGAGGGCCGGCGCCAGGAAGCTCTCCCCGAGGCCGGTTATGCCCTCGTCGGTGTAGATGCGGGTATAGGTCCAATCGTAGTTGGCCTCGACCACGGCGGTCCGAACGTCCGTTATCTTCACCAGCGCTCCTTCCCTCCGATCACCGGGCGCGCTTTCGCGGCCCCCGCCACGGCGCTATTATACGGGCCACCAAGATTACGGAAACGGGGACGGAGGGAACAGGATGGCGCAAGGAGAGAGCATATGAGGCGCCTGGAGGGCAAGCGCGCCATCGTCACCGGCGCGGGTGCGGGGATCGGGCGGGCAATAGCCCTGCGTATGTCCCAAGAAGGCGCGCGGGTCGTGGTCTCTGATGTGGACGAGGAGAGCGCCAACGAGGTCGCCTCCGAGCTCGAAAACGACTCGCTCGTCCAGAGATCCGACGTCACCAAAGAGGACGAGGTGGAGGCCCTTGTGAGTCGCGTAGTCGAAGAGTGGGGCGGACTCGACGTCATGGTGAACAACGCCGGCGTGGGCATCGCCGCGACCACGCCGGAGACGTCGGAAGAAGACTGGGACACGGTGCTCGACGTGTGCCTCAAGGGGACTTTCTTCGGGATGAAGTACGCCATACCCGCGATAAGTGACTCCGGGGGCGGTTCTGTCGTCAACATGTCTTCTATCGCCGCCCTCGTGGGCCTGAACGACCGGGCGGCCTACTCGGCCGCAAAGGGCGGCATCCTCTCGCTCACGCGGGCGGCGGCCATAGACCACATAGAAGAGGGCGTGCGGGTCAACTGCATCGCCCCTGGCACGGTGGACACGCCGTGGGTCGCCCGCATCACCGCCGGCTACGACGACCCCCAAGAGGCACGCGAAAAGATGAAGGCTCGCCAGCCCCACGGCCGGCTCGTCACCCCGGAGGAGATCGCCGCGATGGCCGTCTACCTCGCCTCCGAGGAGGCGGGCTCCGTCGTCGGAGCGTGCATGGTCGTGGACGGCGGCATGACCGCCCGCTGAGAGGAGACCACCTTGCCCATAACCATTACCGGTATCGTGGCCCGCGACATCCGCTTCCCCACCTCGGAGGATCTCTCCGGCTCTGACGCCATGAACCAAGACCCCGACTACTCGGCGGCCTACGTAATACTAAAGACCGACTCTTCGGATAGCCTAGAAGGTCACGGCCTCACGTTCACCATCGGCCGGGGCAACGAGCTGTGCGTCGCGGCGATAGAGGCTCTGGCCCCGCTCGTCGTCGGTGAAACCCTGGAGTCGTTCACGCAGGACATGGGCGCCTTTTGGCGCCGCGTAACCGGTGACAGCCAACTCCGGTGGCTAGGCCCGGAGAAGGGCATTATCCACCTGGCGAGCGCGGCGGTGGTCAACGCTGTCTGGGACCTCTACGCCAAGACCGAGGGGAAGCCGCTTTGGAAGCTCCTCGTAGACATGAGTCCGGAGGAGCTCGTGCGCTGCGTGGACTTCAGCTACATCACCGACGCCATAACGCCCAAAGAGGCTCTGGAGATACTGCGCCAGAACGAGCCGTCGAAGGCCGAGCGGGAAGAGGAGATGCTGCGCGACGGTTTCCCCGCCTACACCACGAGTACCGCCTGGCTGGGCTACGACGACGAGAAGCTGAGGCGTTTGTGCCGCGAGGCGGTAGAGGCGGGCTGGACACACCTGAAGATGAAGGTTGGCGTGAGCCTGGAAGACGACGCCCGGCGGGCGGCGATCATGCGGGAGGAGATCGGGCCAGACCGCAAGCTGATGCTGGATGCGAACCAGGTCTGGGAGGTGGGTGAGGCAATAGAGAACATGGAGCGCCTCAAAGAGTTCGATCCTTGGTGGATAGAAGAGCCCACGAGCCCGGATGACGTTCTGGGACACGCACGCATAGCCGAGGCCGTCGCCCCCATAGGCGTCGCCACCGGCGAGCACTGCCAGAACCGCATACTCTTTAAACAGTTCTTGCAGGCAAACGCGATCAGGTTCTGCCAAATAGACGCTTGCCGCCTGGGCGGCGTCAACGAGGTCCTCTCCGTCCTGCTGATGGCAAAGAAGTTTGGCGTCCCGGTGTGTCCCCACGCGGGCGGGGTGGGTCTGTGCGAGTACGTCCAGCACCTCTCGATCTTTGACTACATAAGCGTGGGCGCATCGCTACAGAACCGCGTCCTGGAGTACGTTGACCACCTCCACGAGCACTTCGTAGATCCCATAACCGTCAAGAACGGGCGCTACATGCCGCCAAACATGCCGGGCTACAGCATCGAGATGAAGCCGGGGTCG
>JALZFP010000181.1 GCA_030861485.1 Actinomycetota bacterium
CAGCCTGCGCCATGATCGCCGGGTGGATACGCATCGTCGGGCAGGTCACGGCGGTGACGACCTTCACGCGGGAGGTGACCTGGGAGAGGCCCCCGATAACGCTCCACACGAACGGGCTGTTCCCCTGTTCCTCGGTCCACGGGTGGTAGTGGTCGGAGATCCAGAGCGCCTCGAAGCCGGCCTCCTCGGCCATCCGGGCCTGCTCGAGCTGCTCATTGGGCCCCCACTCCTCGCTTGACAGAAAGTAACCGATCTTCAAGAAGAACCTCCCGGTAAACGAACTCGACGGTGCTCCGTTCCAGACTACCCCGCGGACGAACGGCGGAAACGCCGTATCTACCTGACGAACTCGACCTCTTCGAAGCCTTGGGTCGTGACGAAGGCGCGGATGCTCTCCTCAGCGGCGGTCACGACCTCGGCCTCCGCGTCCTGATGGGGCTCTTGGCCGGGATTCTACTCTATCCGCCGGTATCCATCTTCGTTGCCCACGCGAAAGCCGCGGGATGATCTATGATGCTCATCTCGAAGAGACGAGGAGGTTGAGAGGTGTATCAGCGAGTCTTGGAAGGTGCGGAGCCTTTCCGATTCGAGGGGAACGAGTTCGAGGTTCTGACCTCACACGGCTTCACGGGAACCACGCAGAGCGTGCGCCCTCTGGGCGAGGCACTGGCAGAGGAGGGTTTTACGGTCATGGGACCGAGGCTAGAAGGGCACGGGACCAGCATAGAGACCTCGTCAGCAGCACCACCTCTGATTGCATCTCCTCTCTCGAAGCGGGGCTCACCTGGCTGCAGCAGCGCACGAGTCAGGTCTTCTTCGTGGGGCTCTCCATAGGTGGCATGTTCGCGCTGTACTTCGCTGCCAAACACCCGGACCGCATCCGCGTCGTCGTCCCCATCAACACCTGCCTCTCCCTGAACGACCCGGGCGAGGTCCGGGTCGTCTTCGACCGCGAGGCCCCCGCGACCGTGCCGGGCGTCGGCTCTGATATAAAAGCCGAGGGCGTAGAGGAGCTCGTATACTCGGAGGTGCCTGTCTCACCCCTCAAGGAGTTCATGGCGATTTTGCGCGTCACCGACGACCTCTTGCCAACAATCACTGCCCCGGCCCTGATCCTCCAGTCCACCGAGGATCACGTCGTGACCACGTCCTCCCGCCCGGGAACGGCCCACACCTACTGGAGAAGCTCGGCAGAGAAGACAAAGAGCTGGTCTGGCTAGAGAACTCCCACCACGTCGCCACGTTGGACAACGATGCAGACCTCATAGCCGAGAGGACTGCTGCTCGGTTTATACACGATTACAGAGGATGAGCACGAAGAGAGGATTCTGATGAACCTGCCCTAGCCCTGGATGTTCGTCTCGCGCCAGCGAGTGTGCTGACCCAACCCCTCGGCCTCCGGGAACTCTTCACCCTTCGTGAGTTGGACGCGGACCGGGGGGAGCATCGTCCCCCGGTCGCAGATGTATGTGCCGCTTACGGGGGCCTTCTCGCCCGGTTTGAAGACCGGGCCGTAGCGCCGGTAGCGGGAGAGCACATCGTCCAGGCTGGCGGGCATCTTGCTACAGGCTCACAGCCCGGGCGTCGGTAAAGCCGGGGGTCTCGCGCAGGGTTTTCAGGAGCTCGTCGGGGACAGGCTCGTCGACGGTTATCGCCATGGCGGCGGGCTGGCCGGGAGCATCGCGCCCGACGGCCATGTTGCCGATGTTTATGCCGTGCTCACCCAGGATGGTCCCGATCCTACCGATCATGCCGGGCTGGTCCTCGTTGCGGATAAAGAGCGTGTGCTCCTGGGGGACGATGTCCATCGTGAAGCCGAAGGCGTCCACGATTCGCGGCTGCATCCGGGGACCGACCAGGGTCCCGCTCACGACGCTCTCCCCATCTCTCTCCGAAGCAAGCCTGAGCGTGACCAGGCTCGTGTAGTCCGCGCTCTCGGAGGTACGGGCGGTCTCGACCCTCAAGCCCATCTCTTTGGCTAAGGCGGGCGTGTTCACGAAGTTTAGGGGCTCGTGCACCATCCGTGCCAGGAGTCCCTTCACGACCGAGACGTCCAGCAGCCTCGTGTCGTGGGCCGCGACGTCGCCCCGGTACTCGATCTTGAGGGAGCTACCAGGCCTGTCGGTTAACTGGTAGAGCATCCTTCCCATGGTCTCGCAGAGTTCCACGAACTGGGCCACAAACTCGGCCCCCTCGCCGACCGGAACGGGCGCGTTTATCGCGTTCATAGGGACCTGGCCGCGCAAGGCTGTCGCCACCTGCTCGGCGGCGGTAACGCCCGCCCGGTCTTGGGCCTCGACGGTGCTCGCTCCGAGGTGCGGGGTGACGACGACGTTGGAGAGTGCGAAGAGCGGGGAATCAGTAGTCGGCTCCTCCCGGAAGACGTCTATGGCAGCCCCGGAGATCCTGCCCTCCTTGAGCGCGTTGTAGAGAGCGGTCTCGTTCACGATGCCACCACGGGCGACGTTGATGATGTACGCTGAGGGCTTCATCCTCTCTATGGCCGCCTCGTCGATCATGTCCGTCGTCTGCGGGGTGCGCGGCACGTGCAAGGAGACGAAGTCGGACTGCTCCAAGACCTCTTCCACGCTCTCGGCGCGCGCCACGTTCATGTCGCGCATCCGGTCCTCGGAGACGTACGGGTCATAGGCGAGGACGCGCATCCTCATCCCAAGAGCGCCGCGCGCCACGATGCGGCCTACATGTCCCAGACCGATAAGGCCGAGCGTCTTATCTGCTACCTCGACACCCTTGAACTTGCTCCGCTGCCACTCGCCCGCGCGCAGGGTGTTGTCGGCGGCAGCGATGTGCCTGGCCGCGGCGAGCATGAGTCCCAAAGTGTGTTCGCCCGCCGCGATCGTGTTGCTCTCAGGGGCGTTGGCGACAATGATGCCCCGCTTGGTCGCCGCCTCGATGTCTATGTTGTCGACGCCGATACCCGCTCGGCCTATGGCTTTGAGGTTCTCGGCCTGTTCGATGACCTCCGCTGTCACCTTCGTGGCGCTCCGGATGATCAGCCCGTCATACTCCCCGATCTTCTCCAGAAGCTCCTCGGGCGAGAGCCCGAGGAGCACGTCTACCTCGAACTCCTGCTTTAGTAGCTCGACCCCGCTCTCGGCGAGGGCCTCGGTTATGAGCACCTTCACTAAGCCGTCACCCCGCTCCGGGAGAAGACCCTCTGCGCCGCCCCAACGCCGCTGCCCAACTCCACCGGGTAATCGAGCGACTCCAACGCCAGTTCGGCGGCGGCTATGGTGGCGATAATGTCGTAAGAATCGAAGTAGCCGCAATGACCGATGCGGAAGATCTTACCCTCCATCGGACCCTGGCCGCCAGCGACCTGTATTCCATGCTCGCGGAACATCAGCCGCACCAGCGCCTTGCCGTCGATCCCCTCCGGCACCCACGCCGCCGTGACCGCAGAGTTCATGTCCTCGTCGGGACCAAAGAGCTTTAGGCCCATGCCCTTTATGCCCTCGCGCGAGCCGCGCCCGAGGAGCACGTGGCGCTGGAATACCTCCTCGACCCCCTCGGCCAGGATCTGCTGCAGCGCGATGTCCAGCTGAATAATGATGCTGACCGCGGGCGTCCACGGCGTCTGCGGCGGGCTCTTGGCGTAGGCTTTCTTGGCGGCGGTCCAGTCGAAGTAGTAGCGCGGCATTGTGGACTCCTCGTGCGCCCGCATCGCCCGTTCTGAGACGCTCACGAATCCGAGGCCCGGGGGCGTCATCAGCGCCTTCTGCGATCCCGCGACGACTACATCCACACCCCACTCGTCGGTGCGAAGCGGGCAGGCTCCCACCCCCGAGACGGCGTCCACGATCGTAATGACGTTCTCCGTAGCCCGGGCGAAACCCTCAATGTCGTTGACCGTCCCCGTAGAGGTCTCTGAGAGGACGCACATGGCGGCCTTTATCTCCGGATCGTTAGCGAGGACGTCGGCGACCTCATTGTTGTCGGCCTTGACACCCCAGTCGTACTCGAGCTCGGTAACCTCAAGCCCGAAGGCCTTGCTCATCTTGACCCACCGGTTTCCGAAGTTACCGTTGTTTACCACGAGCACCTTGTCGCCGGGAGAGAAGAGGTTCTGGATCGTACCCTCGAAAGCCCCCGTCCCGCTCGCCGCATAGGTAAAGATGTCGTTCTCGGTCAGAAAGATCCGCTTCAAGCTCTCGTTCACCCGGGTGAACACCTCGCCAAACTCCGGAGTGCGGTGGTGGATGATAGGCATAGCTCCGGCGGCCGAGACCTCCGGCGGTATCGGTGTGGGCCCCGGCGACATCAAACGGTACTTGTTCATCATGGGTGGCAAGTTTCCTCTCTTACCGCGGACAACTAACTCGTATTCTAGTAATTATCTTCCGTGATGGCTACATTTTGGGACAGGCGTTTTACAAACTGTTGCTTTCTCATCCGCAACCTGTAACCTCGCGGGTTTTTAGGTTAGCCGAACCCGGCCCCTTCGAGGGCGGGGAGGGCCGTGCGGGAGTACCGGGTGGCGTAGCCGAAGCCGGGAGATACAGAGGACGCAAAAGGTTCTCTACCACCGAGCTCCTCGGCCCTGATGCCCGTGCGAATCAGGCCCTCCGCAAGGTCTAATCTCAAGAAATCTCCGTGCCGCAGACGACCGATGACGCCTCCCGCCGCGGCCTCCGGCGCCGCCAACGAGGCCCAGATACCCGGGGCGCCTTCAGGGGGTAGACCATCTGTAAGAACCGGGACGAGACCGGCAAGGCCGGTCTCGACGAGGGTGCTACCCAGGCAGCTGAGCCGGAGGAGCCCCGGCCCCCCGCGCGGCCCACAACCGCCCACGACAAGCAGGTCTTCCTGGCGGACCGCAGCGTCGTTCACCGCCCGGATGGCCGCCCTCTCGGAGTGGTAGAAGCGGCAGTTGCCGGAGAACTCCGCGGCCTCTCCGTCTACCCGGCAGAGGATCTCCGTGCCGGACGCCCGGCCCCGGAGGAAGACCAGGCGCGAACCGCCAGACTCCTGCGGAGTTGCGGGCGCGGGCGGTAGACTCTCCTTGAGTCGCCCCGTAACGGTCCCGGTATCGTGCAAGACATCCCCGAGATAGGCGAAGAGCCCGGCGGCACCATGAGCCTCGAACCAGTACGAGTCGGGGTCGGCCACCTTCGGACTCTCGGGGGTGAGGACCCGGATCATCTGCGAGAAGCCTGCTACCCCGGTCTCCCGCGCAATGGCGGCAAGATGCACGAGCAGTTCGGGCCCGCTTCCCAGAGCCAGGCCCGCCCGCAGCGCGTTTGCCAGGGAGAAGCCCTCGGCCAGCTCGCGAGGTCGTGGCCGGCCGGTCTTGGCCAGCCGGACGACGACCCTGGCCGGATCCTCGTCAAGAGGCACGAAACCCAGAGCAGCGAGAGCGACGGTGAAGGGGCTGTTCGTGGATACAACAACTGTTGGCAGATCGAGCCGCAACGCGGCTAGGAGCAGACCCGCGAGCTGGGCGAGCTCCGTGGCGCTAAGGAGCAGGGCGTCGAGCTTGTTGGTGGAGCAGAAGGCTTCGGTCCAGTCCGCGACCCACTCCCGGTGGAGCGCAACGCCTCCGGCGGGGCGTTCTGTCGGCAGACCGAGCACCACAGGTTCTCCGCCCGCTTCTAAGATGGAGTCTATATGCACCAGAGCCTCGGAGGGTATCGGAACGAAGATACGAGGCGCGCGACCGCGTGGCGCATGATCCTCCGGCACGTGACTACCGGTCGTTGAGCTTCTCCACGAGTAGCTGGCGTACCCGGCCGCCGTCGGCGTTGCCACGGGTCGCCTTCATTACCTGGCCAACGAGGAAGCCGACCACCTTGTTGTCCCCATCACGGACCCGCTCGGCCTCGTTCGGGTTGGCGGCGATGACCTCATCCACCACCCCGGAGAGCTCGTCTCCCCCCATCGAGGCGAGGCCCTCGCGTTCGATGATCTCGGAAGGCGAATCGCCGGATGCGAAGACGATGCTGAGCACGTCCTTCGCGGCGGAGCGGGAGACGGTGCCCTTCTCGACGAGCGAGATCAACTCCGCCAGATGCCCCGGCTCGACCTTCGACTCCGAGATCCCGATAGCGGCCTCGTTCAGGCGCGCCTGCAGTTCGCCACTCGTCCAGTTTGCGGCCTGCTTCGGATCCGCTTTCGAAGCGACCTCCTCGTAGAAGGCGGCGAGATCCCTATCCGCCGTGAGCACCCCGGCGTCGTACTCCGAGAGCCCGTACTGCGCCATAAAGCGGGCCTTCTTCTGCTCGGGCAGCTCGGGGAGTCGGCTCTTTATCTGGCGGACCCAGGCCTCGGTGAGCTCCAGGGGCAAGAGATCGGGCTCGGGAAAGTAGCGGTAGTCGTGCGCGTACTCCTTGCTCCTGAGCTCGTGGACTTCATCGGTCTCAGGGTCGTAGTGGAGCGTCGTCTGCTCCACGCTGCCACCACCCTCGATGATCTGCTGCTGGCGCTCAAGCTCGCGCACGAGACCCCGCTCAACGAAGCGGAAGGAGTTCATGTTCTTCAGCTCCGTCTTGGTCCCGAAAGAGCCGTCGGGGTTGCGGATGCTTACGTTGGCGTCGCAGCGGAGCTGGCCCTTCTCCATGTCCGCCTCCGAGACGCCGATGGCCTGCAGGATAGACTTCAGGTGGTTGGCGGTCGCCCTCGCGGCCTCGGGTGAGGGGATGTCGGGCTCGGTAACGATCTCGATGAGCGGAGTGCCACCCCGGTTGAAGTCAACGAGCGAGCCAACCGAGCCGTGCATCCGGCCGGACTCGCCGACGTGTACGTTCTTGGCGGCGTCCTCTTCGAGGTGAACTCGGGTAATACCAACGCGAACAGTTCCCTCCGGGGCGGGAACATCCAGGTAACCGTTTGTACAGATCGGGGCGTCGTACTGAGAGATTTGGTACCCCTTCGGCAGGTCGGGGTAGAAGTAGTTCTTGCGGGCGAAGATGGCCCGCGACGCGACCTCGCAGTTCAGGGCGAGGCCCGCCATGACCCCAAGCTCGACGGCCTTCTCGTTGGTGACCGGCAGGGCGCCCGGGTGCCCCAGGCAGACCGGGCAGGTGTAGGTGTTCGGTTCCTCGCCGTAGGTGACCCGGCAAGAGCAAAACATCTTCGTTCGGGTCGCGAGATGGACGTGGAACTCGAGCCCGATGACCGCCTGGTAGGTTCTCTTCTCCTGTGTCTGCAAGTGGTAAGCCCCCGCGCTTTGTTATCGTCCGCTACTGCCGCTCATTCTAGCACTCGGCCCCCGATGCTAGAATGGTTGCGATCCAGGGACGGGCATGGAGGAGGCCTTTATATCCGCGAGCGGTAGACCGGATAGGCACGCGCACCTCGTGGTCTTGCAAGGGCCGGGGCTTGGGGATTTCTTCTTTCTGGATGGAGAAGAGCTCGTCATGGGTAACGACCCCTTCCACGCCGATATCGTCGTCCGAGACATAGAGGTAGCACCCAGACACGCCACCGTTCGCCGCGAGCCGGGTTCGACCGCTTACGTGGTGCGGGATCTGGGCACCGGTAAGGAGACTACGTTGAACGGCGAACCCCTCGACGACTCGGAAGCTCGCCGGCTGTGCGACGGAGACAGGATCTCTATCGGCGACTCCACGCTGGAGTTCTCGCAGGACGATCCCGTGAAAGCCCAATTTCATGAGGCCCTGGACAACCTGGTCAACCGCGACTACCTCACGGGGCTGCTCACCAAGAAACGCTTCGACGAGGAGTTCGAGTACCGCCTGGGGGGTGCGGTCGTCTCGGGGAAACCCTTGAGCGTCCTCATGGCGGATATAGACAACCTCAAAAAGATCAACGACCAGCACGGCCATCTTTTAGGCGAGTTCATCGTCGGCGCGGTGGGCCAGATCATCGGGGAGTTGCACGCAAAAGAAGGTCGCCAGGCCACGCGCTTTGGCGGCGACGAGTACCAGATGATCCTTCCCCACCTCGCCAAAGGGGACGCTCTACAGATAGCCGAGGAAGTCCGGCGCCGGGTCGAGGAGTACGCCTTCGAGCACGAGGGCAAGCTCGCCAGCCCTACCCTGTCTCTCGGCAT
>JALZFP010000342.1 GCA_030861485.1 Actinomycetota bacterium
CTTCCGGGCTCGAGATCGCCAGGTCTCCGTCGGGGAGCCACTCGGCGTATTCGGCGCCGAAGTCGCTGGCGGTTATGAGGGGGCGAAAGCCCTGGGAATAGAGAGCCTTATCAACCACGTAACCGTCGAGGACGAACGCTACCCTCTCGCCGGAAGGGCTTACTCGCGGCGAGCTTTTGTCTCCGGGTCCAAAGCTCAGGGGGCGCACCCCCGGTCCGAGGTCCGTGACCGGTCCCGACGACACGGGTGGTATGGAGACGCCTTCTTGCGCGGGTCCAGTAACGGACCCGCAACCGGAGAGCGCCGTTAACGCGAGGATGACGAGTATCGCTATCAGCGTCGTTAAGGTTCTTCGGGGAGAGCTAGGGCGCATTGCGGGCGGAGTGGGGGAGGGGGACTTTCGGGAGCCAAACATCGAAGGTGGAGCCCACGCCCACCTCGCTCCTAGCGGAGAGGCGGCCGCCGTGCAGGTCGACTATCTGCTTGCTGATGGCGAGGCCGAGACCGCTGCCCCCGGTGGCGCGTGAGCGATCCTTGTTAACCCGATAGAACCGGTCGAAAAGGTTCGGAAGGTCCTCTTCCGGAATGCCCGCACCCGTATCTGAGACGCGCACGGTGACGGAGCTGGCGTCCTCCAGCACCAAGACGTCCACCCGCGATCCGGGGTCGGAGTATTTGATCGCGTTGTCCAAAAGGTTCAAGAGGACCTGATAGATCTTCTGCGCGTCGCAGACGCACCGGTGCTCGCCGAGGCGTCCGCCGGAGGTGCCGTTGGCGGAGACGCTGTTGGGGCTGTCAGTGACGTAACTGACCTCGATACCGAACCTCTTCGCTTTGGCTTCCATGCTCTCGAGTGCTTTCCTCACGACTTCGTCCAGGTCGGTCGGTGCCACTTCCAGAAAGTACTGTTGGGAATCCATAAGGGTGAGGGTGAGCAGCTCCTCGACCATTGCCCGGATGCGCTTGAGCTCCCCGTCAGCCAGCGTCAGGGCCCTGCGTTCCAGAGGGTCCAACCTCTCCCCGGCGCGCTCGATGAGGTCCAGGGCGCTCTGTATGGTGGTCAGGGGTGTCCTGAGCTCGTGAGAGACGTCCGAGACGAAGGCGGTCTTGGCCCTCTCCAACGACCGGTACTCGGTTATGTCCCGCACCGCCAGGATGGCGCCTTCTCCCGACGAGCCGTCGGAAGCCGGGCCCTCGACATGCCCTTCGTCTTCGCTTTTCATGCGGGCGGCGTAGGCCCAGTAGGTCTTTTCGCCGGCCTCGATCTCCTTGACGGCGGCGCCGGTTGAGGAGGCCTCGTGCAGGCAGGTGAGGACGCCGGGGGGGATCCGTAGCTCCGAGATCAGGCGCCCGGAGGAGGCTGGTTCTATGCCGAGCATCCTAGAGGCTGCGGAGTTGGTCATAGTTACGCGACCTTTTTTGTCAGTGACGACTACCGCTTCGGGGGAGGCTTTCAGGATCGCCTCCAGGCGAGACTTCTGGCGTTTCAACTCGCCCACGTAGTGCTGGAGCTCCTCGGCCATATAGTTAAAGGCCCGGGCCACCTCTCCAATCTCGTCCTCGCTCTTTACGGGAACGAAACTGTAGTCGCCGGAGGCCACCCGGATCGCAGCGTCGCGGGTCTCCAGGAGGGGTCGTGTGATCTGGCGGGCGAGGATCAAACTCCCCGCGCCGGCCAGGAGCACACTGGTAGCAATGGCCCCGAGGATACCGTACCTCAAGAAAGCGAGCGTCCTCTCCAGACCTTCGCCGGGCGAGTCGTAGATGAGCACTCCCTGGCTGGACCCATCCGTCCCCACGAGCGGCCAGAGTGCTACGTGGCGTGGAGAGCTGCCAAGTGCGGTACCACTGAGCGACAGTAGCCGACCCTCACCGCCTGAGGACTGCACAACTTCCTCCAGAATCGCTTCGTCAAGGCCGAGGCGCTCGTATGCTTCATCTGGAGGGACGGTCTGTCCCTCGCCGCCTCTGGCCGCCAGGGGTTCCCCATCCGGTGCCAGGTAGAGTATCTCTAGCCCCGTCGGGTTGGCCACCGACCGTACCAACTCCTCGGCGTAAGTCTCGGGGGCAGGGAGGGCCCCGTCCTCGGGGTCGCGCAGGCCCTCCAGGAAGACACCGGCGCCCGCGTTTGCCATTTGGGAGCGTTGGATGAGTGAGTTCCGGTCCTCGGCGAGGAGACGGTCCTCGGCGAAGTAGTAAAGGACGAGCCCGATCACGAGGCTGGTCGTCGCCGAGATGCCAACCAGAGCCGCGAAGACGCGTGCTCCCATGGAGAGTGGGGGGAAAGGATACTTCCGGTGCCTTTTATCCACCCGGCGCTCCTCGGGGCACGCGGTGGTCCTAGAGGTTTCTGGGGGAGGAGGCGGTCGCAGACGGGCGGGCCGCCCGATAGCCGACGCTCGGAACGGTCTGGATTATGCGGGGCTCTCTGGGATCGTGCTCGACCTTGGCGCGCAGGCGTGATATGTGCACGTCTATGTAGCGGCTCGCTAGGTAGTGCGACCCCGTCGAAACAGCTTCGGAGATCTGGGTCCGTGTGAAGGCCCGACCCGGGCGGCGCATGAGAAGAGTGAGTATCTTGAACTCTGTCGGCGTTAGTTCCAGGGGCTCGCCGTCTTTGGCGACGGTGTAGCCTTCCGGATCGAGCTCCAACGGTCCGAGCCGCAAGACCCCGTCTCGGTCCCTACCCTCCTGTTTGCCTAACCTCCTTAGGATGGCCCGAATCCGCGCAAGAAGCTCTTTGGTATCAAAGGGTTTGGTGATGTAGTCGTCCGCCCCGAGCTCCAACCCCACGACCTTATCAACCGACTGGCTCTTTGCTGTAAGCATCACCACCGGAACCTCGCTCTTCTCGCGGATCTTCTTTAAGACCTCAAAGCCACTGATCCTGGGCAGCATAACGTCCAGGACCACCAGGTCCAGCCCTTCCCGGCCGACCTCCCGCAACGCCTCTGCACCGTCGGCCGCCGTGATCACCCGGTATCCCTCGGAGGCGAGCACTATGGACATAACCTCCAAAAGTGCGTCGTCGTCGTCGACCAACAAAATTGTCTCTTCCAAAAGAGCTACAACCTCCCTCAGAGCGCCGTCGTGCCTCACGGCGTGACCCCCACCCCTACTCCTTGTTTATTATACTCTGCAAATCCCTCTCTAAAACTTGCACATTCTACACTAAGATTTTATAATACCGACGCATTAGATAAACACGCTTCCACAGGAGGTCCTGTAGTGGGCAAGAGCATCGGTATAGACCTTGGCACGACGAACAGTTGTGTTGCTGTATTAGAGGGTGGAGATCCGGTTGTGATCACCAGCTCCGAGGGGGAGCGGACGACGCCATCGGTGGTGGCGTTCGACAAAAGGAGCGGAGAGCGGCTGGTAGGCCAGTTGGCCAGGCGGCAGGCGGTAACCAACCCGGAGCGTACGATATACTCGATCAAGCGCTTTATGGGTCGTCGCTTTAGGGACGTCGAGGCTGAGGCCCGACGCGTGGGCTACGAGGTCAAGAGCGGCTCCGGTGGCGACGTGCGGGTGCAGATAGATGACAAGGATTACTCTCCGCCGGAGATCTCCGCCATGATCCTGCAGAAGCTTAAGAGGGACGCCGAGGAGTACCTCGGCGAGGAGATCACAGAGGCGGTCATCACCGTGCCCGCCTACTTCGAGGACGCCCAAAGGCAGGCGACCAAGGACGCCGGCCGCATCGCGGGCCTCGACGTCAAGCGTATCATCAACGAGCCTACCGCCGCAGCACTCGCCTACGGGCTTGACAAGGAAGGGGAGCAGACCATCCTCGTCTTCGACCTCGGCGGTGGAACGTTCGATGTCTCTATCCTCGAGCTCGGTGAAGGTGTTTTTGAGGTCAAGGCCACAAGCGGCAACAACCACCTCGGGGGCGACGACTTCGACGCCAAGATTGTCGAGTGGCTCGTCTCCGAGTTCAAGAGGGCCGAGGGTATAGACCTCTCCCAAGACAAGATGGCGACCCAGCGCCTCGTCGAGGCGGCGGAGAAGGCCAAAAAGGAGCTCTCCTCCACGACGAGCACGGCCATTAACCAACCTTTTATCACCGCTAATGAGAACGGCCCAAAGCACCTCGATCTCACGCTTAGC
>JALZFP010000234.1 GCA_030861485.1 Actinomycetota bacterium
CCATCCCCCTTTCTGTCACGGAGTAGAGGGCGGTGTGGCCGCCGGAGGCGATGAGGGTGATGAAGGGCGGCTCAAGGGCCGGCTCTGCGAGGTAGGCGGCGGCGACGTGGCCTTCGAGGTGGTTTACAGGGATAAGAGGTAACCTCCGCGCAAAAGCGAGGCCCTTGGCCGCCGAGAGGCCGACGAGGAGCGCCCCGATCAAGCCAGGTCTCACCGTAACAGCGACGCACTCTACCTGGTCGAGATCTACTTCAGCGTCGGTCAGAGCCCTCTCCACGACACCATCGAGACGTTCGAGATGGGCGCGGGAGGCCACCTCGGGGACGACCCCACCGTAGCGTTCGTGCTCGGTCTGGGTGTGGACGACGTTGGAGAAAGCGTGGCGCCCGCCGGGTTCGAGCACGGCGGCGCAGGTGTCGTCGCAGGAGGTTTCGATTGCCAGGATCATGCGGCCTTTATATCGCACCCCGATCCGCCCGGCGGTGCGGAGATATACTAGCTCTATGCGCACCTTCTCGCTACTCTTCGTCTTTATCGCGCTGGTGTTGCTCGCGCAGTTTTCGATCTACGTGCTTCGCGGACCGGTAGATCCGTTTATCGCGACGGTTATCTTGGTAAGCTTCCTGGTCTGCCTCGCCCCGGCCCTCTACCTGCTGAAGCCCTTTGAAGGCAGAGAGGCCCTCCGGCGCCGGCGAGAGGCCCGCAAGGAGCGCGAGAGGCGCCAGAACGCTAACGGCGACTCTTGATGAGATCTAGGGTCATGAGCAGCGCGTCCTCCTCACCATAGTAGCGGGGGCGGACACCGGTCTCATCGAATCCTAGAGAGCGGTAGAGCACCCGGGCCGCCACGTTGCTCGGACGCACCTCCAAATGGAGGTACCTCGCACCGGCGGAGACCGGGTCGCCCAGGGCGGCCTCGATGAGGGCCCGGGCGAACCCTCGCCGTCGCCGTTCGGGGCGTACCGCGAGCGTCACGACGTGCGCCTCGCCGGAGATCAGCTTCAACCCGATGTGGCCGGAGAGGTTATCGCCCTCTTCGAGAACCAGGTACAAGCCGAAGGGGCCGGTAATCTCCTGGCGCCAGATCTCCTCGCTCCACGGCGTCGGGAAGCTCCTCCGGTCGGTCTCCATCACCGCCGGCAGGTCCGAAAGACGCATCGGGCGCACGAGCGGGTCTGGCCCTAACTTCGTCAGGCCTTGCTCCAGGGGTTCAGGTCCCTCCTCGCCTCGGCGTCCGGCTCGCGGATGTAGAGCGGCACCACCTCGCGGGCGGGGACGGGAGTAAGCTCTGCCGAGAGAACGTGCCCCACGGCCGTTACCCGGTGCAGCGGCGAGGCGCCAGGCGGGATGCGTCCGAGCCCGGAGAGCGCCTCTCTGTAGCGCACCGCACCGTCGCCGACGAGGAGCGTAGGCTCCCCCGCCGGCGCGCTCTCTGCCGCGGGCGTCGCCGGAAGCTCCTCCGGCGCGGTGCACGAGATCTCCCCACGCGCGCCGCCGACCCCGAAGCGTTGGGCGAAGACCTGGCGGCGCCTGGCGTCGAGCACGGCGAGAATCTCGGGCTCAGCTGCGCCCAGCAAGGCCGGGGCAGCCAGGGCGGCCAGCGTCGAGTTCTTGGAGAGCGCGGCGCCGGTCACAAGCGACAGACAACGGGCGGCGGCCAGGGCGATACGTATACCGGTGAAGGTGCCGGGGCCAACCCCGACCAGGATGCGCTCCACTTCATTCACGTTCGTCCCGGCAAGGTCGAGAGTGGCATGGACCGCCGGGAGCAACGTCTCCGAGGCGCCACGGGAAGGTATCGAGGTCTCCGCGAGCACCTCCCGCCCGCCCTCTCCCGAGCGGGCAACGCCGGCCGTGACGACCCCGGTCGAAGAGTCGAAGGCCAGTATCAGCACGGTTTCGAGGAGAGCCGTGCCGCCAGAGGTCCTGAGAGCCGCAGTCGGCGAGTATCGGGTGTGCGGTGTAGGATCTCTACGACGCTCGGCTCCTTTAGAAGGTGGAACGCGGGGTTCGCCCACTCGATAAATGTCATAGAGCCGGTGTCCAGGTATTCGTCAAGGTCTAAAACGTCCCGCGCGTCGAGCTCCTCCAGCCGGTAGAGGTCCAGGTGGTTCACCGTAACGGCGCGTCCACCAGCGAAGCCCTCGTAGCCGCGGGCAAACTGGTAGGTCGGGCTCGTCACCGTCTCCCGGACACCCAGAGCGCGGACCGCCGCCCGCACAAAGGTCGTCTTTCCGGTCCCGACCTCGCCCTTTAGCACGACGACGTCGCCGGGTACGAGGTAGCCCGCCGCTTCAGCGGCCAAACCTCTCAGGGCGTCCTCGTCCAGCTCTTCCCACTCCAGAGAGATCCTCTCGCCCAAGGCTTCTACCAGAGGCCCGGCTGCAAGGGCTCTCGTTCGACGGCCGGGGTATGGGAGACGTTGAGGGTCTCGTAGGTTGTAGGACGTTCGGTGGCGAGGAGCTCCGGAAGGCGGAAGAAGTCCGAGACGAGGAGTGCGCGGTCTGCCGGAGTGTAGAGCGCCCGGCTAAAGGAGAGCGTCGGAAAAACGTAGCGGCCGTCAAGCGGTATCGCCCTGCCGCGGATCCGTGAAACCGCCTCCTTGCGTCCCGTGAGGGAACGGCTCGCCAGGTCCCCCAACGCCACCACAACCTTGGGATCGACTGCCGCGAGCTGGGCGAGCAGATACGGCCTACAGGCGTTGATCTCCGCCGGCTTAGGGGAGCGACCCTCGGGTGGGTGGCACTTGACGAGCGTTGTGAGGTAGACCTCCTCGCGTTCTAAATCGATAGACGACAAGAGCCGGTCGAGCAGCATTCCCGATGCGCCCTGAAAGGGCTTGCCCTCCTTATCCTCATTAAACCCCGGCGCCTCGCCTACGATAAAGAGCTCGGCGTTTAGAGGACCTTCACCGAAGACGACCTTCGTTCTCGAGTGACAAGGCGGCCCACACTTGCGACACCCCAAGGCTTCTTTTTGCGCTTCGGCGAAGTCCACCAGGGCTAGAACTCCTGGCTCTCGGGAAGAAGGAAGCCGAGAAGTATGTAGATCAGGGCCGCTGGTATCGCGCTTATGCCCAGGATGAAGATCGCCAGGAGCACCACCACGATCCGTACCCCGGTGGAGCTCCACCCGAAATGGTGGGCTATGCCGCCGCAGACGCCCCAGATCCACCGATCCCTCTTCGCCCGCCTTACGCCCATACCGACCTCCCGACGCCCCTTCGACAAAGCCGCCATCCAGCAGGCGATATTATCCCTAACCGAGCCTTTTTTGTGAAGCTCTACTCGT
>JALZFP010000244.1 GCA_030861485.1 Actinomycetota bacterium
GTGAAGAGCGTGATCACTAACCCGACCACCCCGGTGGCAAGACCGGAGATGGCGATAAACACGGCGGGTCCGAGCGCCCTCTGGGCCACCGCATTGAAGTTCGTCTGGGTAGCCACAGCCAGGCCCACCAGCACCGCGATAACCACCGCGTGTCGCAAAACTCTACCCCCTAACAGATTACGGTGCGCCACAGCTGCACCTTAAAGATACCAGAGTTAGAAGCAGTAGAGCACGGCCCCTACAAACGCTTGACCTCCGCCTCGTAGGCGTGCGCGTAGCGGTAGAGGGTTGCCTCGTCGAACGGACGCCCGATGAGCTGCAAGCCAATGGGCAGCGCCGAGCTGGTAAAGCCGCACGGGACGGAGAGACTCGGGAGGCCGTTGAGGTTGGTCGGCCCGGTCAACCGGGTCAGCCCCGAGAACACGTGCTCACTGTGGCCGTTGATCTCCACCTCTCGCTGCCCTATCTCCGTGGCGGCGATCGGGACGGTCGGCGTCAAGAGCACGTCCACCTCTCCTAGAGCGTGCCCGAACTCTTCCAGCGAGCGCCGCCTGATCACCTGCTGCGCCCTAGCGTAGCGGTAGGCCTTCAGATTCTCGCCATCACGGATCCGCTCGCGGACCTCCTCGCCGAACTTCCCCGGCTCGCTCTCTAGACGTTCCTCGTGGATGGCGTAGGCCTCGGCGGCAAGGACGATCCGCTGCGCCTTGAGCGCCTGCGGGAGATGTGGTAGCTCGACCTCTCGCACCTCCGCCCCTAAAGACCGAAAGACCTCGGTGGCCTCCCTTACCCTACCCTCCACCTCGCCTTCGACGTGCTCGAAGTAGTGGTTTACCGGTACGCCTACCGAGCCGTCCCGAACGGGGCGCTGGAGTTCTCGGGTGAAGTCTTCGGTGGACCTTTTGGCGGCGTAAGGGTCTCGCGCGTCGTATCCGGCGAGGGCGTTCAGCAAGAGCGCGTTGTCCTCCACGGTGCGGGTAAGGGGACCGACGTGGTCGAGGGTCCACGCGAGCGGGAAGACGCCGCTCTTGCTCACCCTCCCGAAGCTCGGCTTCATGCCCACCACACCGCAGAGGGCGGCAGGGACCCTTACGGAGGCCGCGGTGTCGGAACCCAGCGCCGCGTAGCACAGCCCCGCTGCGACGGCGGCGCCCGAGCCGCCACTCGAACCGCCGGGGATCCTGGCAGGGTCGTAGGGGTTCCTCGTCGGCCCGAAGTAGGAGCGGTCGCCGGTCGGGCCGTAGGCGAACTCGTGGGTGTTCGTCTTTCCGATAATGATCGCTCCGGCCTCTTCGAGCTTCGAGACGCACGTCGCGCTGTAGTCGGGGACGTAATCCTCGAAGAAGGCCGAGCCCATGGTGGTACGTATGCCCGCCGTGTAGATGAGATCTTTGAGCCCGACAGGGACGCCGTGAAGGCTGCCTCGGTACTGCCCGGACTGTATCTCCTTCTCCACTCGTGCAGCAGCTTCCAGTGCCTTCTCGGGCAGTACGGTGATAAAGGCATTGAGCCTTTTCTCTACGCTTTCGATGTGCTCCAGAAGCGTGGCTACGAGTTCGACCGGAGAGAGGCGCCGCTCCCGCAGGGCAGCCGAGAGCGTGACCAACGAGCGTGGCAGGTTTTCGGCCTTGCTCACCCTTTTGTAGCGTCAGATACAGTGTCGGACAGGGCCTGACGTTTCGTCTCCACGCCGAGCAGGAACACCGCGAGCCCTCCCACAACGAACGCGGCGGCCCACGTAGACAACGCGCTCACAAGAGCGATCCCGAACAGAATTCCTCCGAGGGTCGGGGTTATGATACCGGCGACCCTCGCCATACCGCTCGCCCATCCCATGCCGGTGGTGCGGACCTCCGTCGGGTAGAGCTCGGGCGTCCACGCGTACAGTGAGCCCCAGGCGCCCAGGGAGAAGAAGCTCATCAGCATCGCTGAGGCGAGAAGACCCCCGAAACCCGTTACAACGGCGAAGATAAAGGTGAATACGCCGCTCGCTATGAGGTAAAGCCCCAGGGTGTTACGCCGGCCTATCTTCTCGATCAGGTACGCAGCGGAGAAGAAACCCGGCAGCTGGGCCAGGGCGAGGAGGAACGTGTTCTGGTACGTCTGAAGAGACGAGAAACCCTGCTGAACAAAGGCCTGGGGCAGCCACGTGAAGATACCGTAATAGGCGAGGGAGATACAGAACCATGCGATCCACAGCATCAGGGTCGAACGGCGCAGGCTGGGCCGCCACAACTTGGCGACGGGCGCTCCTTCCTCCCGCTGGTTGGCAACCAAATCCTCTTCAGGGGCGGGTCGTCCGTTTGTCCTCGCTATGCTGGCCAATACCTCTTTTGCCTCGTCGGCCCTTCCGGAGATTGCCAGGTAGTGCGGAGACTCCGGGATGCTGCGCCGGATCCACAGCACCAGGACTGCCGCCAACGCCGAGGTCGCGAGCAGAGGTCGCCAGCCAAAGCCCGGTACGATGAGCCACGCAAGCCCCGCAGCTATGATCGTGCCGACGGCCCAGAAGCTCTCGAGCAAGACCAGGTTCCGCCCCCGGTTCTCGCGGGGCAGGAACTCAGCGTAGAGCGAGAAATCAAGCGGGAGTGCTCCGCCGAGGCCGAACCCCGTCAGGAACCGCAGCACCGCGAGCCACTCCCAGCCCGGCGCGAAGGCGGACAGCAGGCCGAATATGGCGAAGAGAAGAACCGTCACCTGGAAGCCCAGGCGCCGGCCTATCTTGTCCGAGATGGTACCCCAGAACCAGGCACCCACCAGCATCCCGGCGAAGGTTGCGGTTGCGATCAAGCCACCCTGGGCTGGCGTTATGCCGAACTCGCCGATAATGGACGGGAGCGCGAACCCCAGCAGGAGTACCTCCGCACCGTCCGCTGCCCACGTCACCCCGCAAACGCCCAGCAGCCGTTTCTGGAACCGTCCGAAGCCGATCTGGTCTACAGCGCCCTGGACGGTTAGCGTTCTCGTAGCCGCCACGTCAGTCCTCCTCTCCCACACCGTGCAACACAACCTGTTCGCAAAGCAGGCCCTGACTGCTTCATGTTAGTGATCGGCGAATTCCGCCGCCACCGGGCAAGCGTTGGCCTGCGTTAGCGGAAGGCCTGGATGCCGTTACGTACCTCGCGCTCCTCGTCTTTGGGCGGGGTTACCAGGTCCACGAAATCTGGCACCCTAATCACTTCCTTGCCTTCAACCATTTCTTTGCTCACCCCGTGTCCTCTGCTCTCTAAAACCGCGAAGAACCTGTAGCCCTACTGCCCGAGCCTTTGCCACCACTTGTTGGGAGGCCCGTAGACCTGCCCGTAGCTCATCAGCCTCATGGCCTCCTGATAGGCCCGCACCGTCCTTCGGGACGAAAAGAAGCTCCCGATAAGGAGACCCAGCGCGAGACCGGCAACGGCGGGAACGGCC
>JALZFP010000278.1 GCA_030861485.1 Actinomycetota bacterium
CCGCCTGCACGAGGCGTGTTGGAGCCTCCCTCCGGCGCTGCACCGACCGGAGGTGTCGCCCGGAGAGGTGGCCGTTCCTCAGGGGCTTTGCCAGCACGTTCGCCGCGACCACGGCGTCCTGGATGGCCAGGTTGATGCCGATGCCGCCTACCGGCGAGATCACGTGCGCCGCGTCACCTAGCAAGAGCAACCCCGGACGATGCCACCTTCGCAACCTGTCGGATCCGACCGAGAGCAACGACCCTTCCCCCCACTCCCCTAGCGCCGACACCCGGCCCGCTAACTCCGGGGCCAGAGCCGCCACCGACCGCCTGAGCGCCGGCAAACCTGCCTCTTTAAGGCGTGCGTAGTGGCCCTTGGGGATAATGTATCCGACCTGCCAGTACTCGAAGTGGTCCATGAGTACCAGAAGTCTCCCCCGCCCGCACCTGAAGACGGCGCCCGCGTCCTCCGGGTCCCCCTCCTCACGCGGCAGGTTGAACCAAAAGACGTCCATCGGTGGCGAGCCAGCCGCCACCTCTAATCCGGCCAGCTTGCGCAGCCGCGAGAACCGCCCGTCGGTTCCGACCGTGAGCCTCGCCCGCACCTCATGTATGAGACCCTCCTCCGGGTCCCGCCAACGGACGCCCCGGACAACACCATCCTCCTGAACGAGCTCCTTTACCCGCGCGCCCATCACGAGTCGGAAGTTCGGGTAGCGTTTCGCTTCGGCGGCGAGAAACCTTAGAAAGCACGCCTGCGGGAGCATCAGTACGTACGGGTACGGGCTCTGCAAGCGTGAGAAATCGGCGAAAATTTCTCGCCTCTCACCGGCCTGGACCGTGAACCGGCGCACCTTCGCGTGCCGGAGCTTCAAGACCTTTTCTACGAGCCCGAGGCGTCCGAGAATCTCCATTGCCGAAGGGTTAATCGTGTTCCCCCGGAACTCGCGGTCGAAGTCCTTGTGCGCCTCCAAAAGCGTCACCTCGACTCCCCATCGCGCCAGCAAGAGCGCCAGCATGAGCCCCCCCGGCCCGCCCCCAACGATGCAGCAATCGGTCTCATCGCCCACGCACGCCGACGCCTTCACCAACCGTTCCTCCGCAGCGGCGCTCGTCATAGATGTATATAGTCCTTTCTAAAGGTCACGCGCGATCAATGTACCGCAGCTCGTCGACAGCGACGGTTAGAGGGCTTACAAGGTCTGGAAGAGGCCGGCGGCGTAGAAGAAGAGGGCGCCACAAGCGAGGGCGGCGTGTCCGAGGGTGCCCACCCGTACACATGGCTGCACGCCAAAGAGCGTGAGGACCGGGAGTTGGAATCAACGGTAGGGTGCTCCCGAGAGGAATCCGGCGGGCGTGCCAGCCGCGGCGGGGACGAACACCATGAAGAACAGTGCGTGATGAAGCCGACGGATCGGCTTCGTGCTCACGACGCGGACTTGGACGAGCAAACCCAGCGCGAGGTTCAACGGGAACAGCGTAGCGGCAATGTAGAAGAGCGAGATCACGAAACCTATCCTTTTAACGCGTATCCCCTCCATCGGCGAGCCTACCCGTTCCGCATGCTCCACTCACACCGCCGTTGTATCGGGCTGCGGTCGCTGAGGTCCCTGGCGGAGCACCTGCATGCCCCGTGGTGCCGAGTTACGAGGCGCTCTAATAAGGTAAAACACACGGGCAGGGGCAGCGTCAGGGCGTGGAGCCGGTGGTAAGTCGCTCCTCCCTGATGCGCTAGATTCTGTTATGGTGCGGCGAGTTTGGCGGCCGTCGGCTTACTCCAAACTCTCCGGGAGGATCGGCATGGGGAAAATGAACGTAAGGTTTTTGGGAAGCGGAGACGCCTTCGGCAGCGGGGGGCGATTCCAGACCTGTATGTATGTGCGTCCCGAGTGGTTTGAGCCCGAGGACCAGGGCCCTACGCGTCTGCTCGTTGACTGCGGCGCCTCTTCACTCGTCGCGATGAAGCGGTACGGGGTGAAGACCTCCGACATCGACGCCATCCTACTCTCGCACCTCCACGGCGACCATTTCGGGGGGCTTCCCTTCTTTATCTTGGAGTCACGGTACATCTCGGATCGCCGGAAGCCGCTGGTCGTGGCCGGACCACCGGGGCTGGAGCTCAGAACCAACGAGGCGATGGAGGTGCTCTACCCTGGCTCCTCCGGGTCCGAGCAAAGCTTCGCCCTCGAGTTTGTCGAGCTGAAAGAGGAGACGAGGGCGGAGATCGGACCGTTCAGTGTCACCCCGTACCCGGTCGTGCATCCCAGCGGCGCCCCCGCCTATGCACTGCGCATCTCCTATGAGGATAAGACCCTCGCGTTCTCCGGCGATACTGAATGGACAGATACCCTAGTTAAGGTCGCCAGCGAGGCCGACCTCTTTATCTGCGAGTGCAACTCTTTCGAGAAGGTACCTAACCACCTGGATTACCAGACACTCATGAAACACCGGGAAGAGCTCGGGTGTCGCAGGCTCGTGCTGACACACATGGGTGAGGAGATGCTGCGCCGGATAGGGGAGCTCGACCTAGAAGGAGCTGAGGACGACCAGAGCTACGTTTTGTAGCTTGGAGGTTGACCGGACCCGTTGTCGGGGCGAGGGTGCTAAGATGCACGCTTACTGGACGAGAGCTTGAGGCCACGTGGCGGAGGGCTAGATGAAGAACGGGCGCGTAGATCGCGCAGCTTACATCACCGGGGTAGGGGTGGTCAGTCCCATCGGGGTGAGCCGCAAAGCATTCTGGAGTTCGCTTTTGGCCAACGAGAGCGGGGTGGGTCCCATAACCCTCTTCGATCCCGAGGGTTTTGAGGTCAAGATCGCCGCCGAATGTACGGATTTCGAGCCGAAGGACTTCATGGACCGCAAAGCGGCCCAACGTACGGACCGCTTCGCCCAGCTCGGGCTCGCCGCCGCTAAGCTCGCCCTCGAAGACGCGAGCGCCTGGGGAGAGCTGGAGGATAATGCGGAGAGGATCGGGCTTATATTGGGGAGCGGGCTCGGCGGGGTGGCGAGCATAGAGAACACCCAGCGGACGATGGACGAGAGAGGCCCGGCAAGGGTCAATCCTTTCGCGGTTACCAAGATCATGCCGAACTCGGCGGCCGCCCACGTCGGCATCCAGCTCGGCGTGCAGGGCCCATCGGCCGCGCCTGCGCTGGCCTGCGCCTGCGGCACCGACGCCGTGGGGCTGGGATACGACCTGATACGTCGCGGCGACGCCGACGTCGTGATCTGCGGCGCCTCCGAGGCGACCATCGCCCCGGTAATCGTAGCCGGCTTTATCGCCATGCGCGCCATGAGCAGAAACAATGCCGACCCCGAGGGCGCCTGCCGCCCCTACGACAAGGACCATACGGGCTTCGTTATAGGCGAGGGCGCCGCGACCCTTATTCTGGAGAGCGCAGAGTCCGTCGGACGGCGAAGCGCCGAACCGTACGCCAAGATAACCGGCGTCGGGCGCACCACCGACGCCTACCACGCCTTCGACCCCGACCCAAAGGGCCGCGGCATCCTGCGGGCCATGCAGCTCGCCCTCGTGGAGGCAGGCGTGGAAGGGGAGCGTGTGACTTACATCAACCCCCACGGTACCGGTACGGTCGCCGGTGACGGCCCCGAATCACACGCCATGCACACCATAAACCCGAACGCGATGGTCTCGGCAACAAAATCTACTTTGGGACACTCTCTGGGAGCCACAGGGGCGATAGAGGCCGCCATCTGCGCGCTCGCGATAAAGGAGAGAACGGTCCCACCCATGCGTAACCTCGACGAGCTGGCCGAGGAATGCGCACAGCTTGACTACGTGGTCGGCGAGCCGCGCCGCACCCCGGAGCTGGAGGTCGCCCTCTGCGCGAATCTTGGCGTGGGCGGTCACAACGCGGCGGTCGTGCTGGAAGAGGCGTAGGAAGGACAGGCTTTACCATGTCGAGCCGTGCGGAA
>JALZFP010000290.1 GCA_030861485.1 Actinomycetota bacterium
GTGGCTACCTTCGCGGTCGGCTTCGTGGCCCGTCCCTTCGGTGGCGTAATCTTCGGCCACTTCGGCGATAAGCTAGGTCGCAAAGCGATGCTCGTCCTCACGCTGAACATGATGGGCGTTGCGACGTTCTTGATCGGGTTGATGCCCACCTTCGAATCTATCGGGCTTCTGGCCCCGATACTGCTCGTTTTGTTGCGCGTTGTCCAGGGCCTTGGCGTTGGCGGTGAGTGGGGCGGCGCGGCCTTGATGACGGTGGAGTATGCCCCCGAGGACAAGCGAGGATACTACGGAAGCTGGCCCCAGATGGGCGTCCCTGCGGGACTCCTCCTCGCCACCGGAGTCTTCGGCGCGGTGTCGTTTCTTCCCAACGAACAGTTTTTGTCTTGGGGCTGGCGCATACCGTTCCTATTGAGCATCATCCTGGTCGGCATCGGGCTCTTTATCCGGCTCAGGCTACTCGAGACACCGGCGTTTAGGGAGGTTGAAGAGAGCGACACCGAAGCCCAGATGCCAATAATGGACGTTCTCCGCAACTACCCGAAGAACGTGCTGCTGGCGATCGGAGTGCGCGTCGCCAGCGACGGAGGCTTCTACGTCTTCACCGTGTTCATACTCGACTACGCGACCAGGACCTTAGGGCTGCCCAGACCGACGATACTGCTGGGAGTTATGCTCGCCTCCGCCATCGAGATCCTTACCCTTCCGGCTGCCGGTGTGATATCGGATCGCGTCGGCCGGCGTCCGGTCTTCCTGGTGGGGACAGTACTCTTGTTGATCATCGCCTACCCCTACTTCCTGATGATCGGAAGTGGCTCGACGGTCTTGGTAGTGCTCGCCAGCGTGATCGCGCTCTCGATCGCACACGCCTCAGTTTACGGTCCTATGTCCGCCTATTTCGCCGAGCTTTTCGGTACGCAGGTCCGGTACAGTGGGGTCTCTTTGGGCTACCAGCTGGCGTCTATCATCGGCGGCGGGGCCGGACCGCTCATCAGTATCTACCTGGTCGGTGCCACAGGCGGCGAATTCTGGCCCGTGGTTGCGTGGATGGTCGTTTTGTGCATCATAACCCTCGTCTCCGTGCTTATAGCAGCGGAGACGTACCGGGGCGGCGAGTTCGCGACCGAGCAGTCGGGGGAGCGCAGGACCGTCGCCGAGCAAGGCTAAGGAGCAGCGCATGAGCGAGACCAGACTCGGGGTAGACGTCGGTGGCACGTTCACCGACCTGGTGGCTCTTTCGCAGGGCAGGCTGATAACGGCGAAGGTCCCCTCGACCCCGCAAGACCAGTCCGCAGGGGTGATGAACTCGATAGAGACCTCCGAGATCGAGCCCGGCGCCGTGGATGCCCTGGCACATGGGATGACGGTGGCGACGAATGCCCTGCTCGAACGCCGCGGCGCCCGGACAGCGCTCGTGACGACGGAAGGGTTCAGGGACGTTATAGAGATAGCCCGCCAGAACCGCCCCTCCCTCTACGACCTCAGCCAGGACCGTCCTCCCCCGCTCGTCCCACGCGGGCTGCGCTTCACCGTAAAGGAGAGGATGGGACCGCAGGGTGAGATCTCGGCCCTAGACGAGGAGAGCCTGGAGGAGGTCGTCTCCTCGATCAAAGAGGCGGAGGTCGAGGCGGCCGCGGTATGCCTCCTCTTCGCGTTTATGCACCCGGATCATGAGCGGAGGATCGGGGAGGCGCTGCGGGAGGAGTTACCGGAGGTGCACGTCTCGCTCTCCAGCGAGGTCTTGCCGGAGTTCAGAGAGTACGAGCGGTTCTCGACGACGACGGCTGATGCATACCTGGCCCCGAAGCTCGCAGCCTACCTCAAAAATCTGGCCGGAAAGGCCGAAGAGGCCGGGGTTCCGAGCCCCCTGATCATGCAGTCCTCCGGCGGTGTGGTGGGAATAGACGACGCCATCGCGGACGCGGCGGGTTGCCTGCTCTCGGGACCGGCGGGTGGGGTCGTGGGAGCGGCGTACGTAGGGGGGCTGGGAGAATACCAGAACCTCCTGACCTTCGATATGGGCGGGACGAGCACGGACGTGGCGACCATCATCGACGGCGAGGCGCAGACGACCACGGAGACGGTGGTGGCGGGGCTCCCGATCAAGCTCCCCATGGTGGACATCCACACGGTGAGCGCTGGGGGTGGCTCTATAGCCTGGGCGGACGCGGGCGGCGCCCTGCGTGTCGGCCCCCACTCCGCCGGCGCCGAGCCGGGCCCCGCCGCCTACGGCCAGGGCGGCGAGGAGCCGACCGTCACAGACGCGAACCTGTTTCTGGGGTATCTCGCGGACGAAGCCACTCTGGGCGGCGAGGTGGTGCTGCAACGGGAGCTCTCAGAAAAGGCTCTCTCTTCCTTGGGCGAGAAGCTGGGGCTCGACGCCCAGGAGGCGGCCCTGGGGATAGTGCGGGTGGCAAACGCCGAGATGGTCCGCGCCCTGCGCGTGATCAGCGTCGAGCGCGGCCTGGACCCCCGTGAATTTGCCCTCCTCGCCTTCGGCGGCGCGGGCGGAATGCACGCCTGCGCCTTAGCCGAAGAGCTCGGCATGGAGACCGTGCTCGTCCCCCGCGCGGGCGGCGTTCTCAGCGCCCTGGGTCTCGCCATCTCCGACCTCAGGCACGACTATGTGAACCCCTACCTCGTCGGCCTCGAAAATGTGGAAAAGGAGGAGTTCGAGAAGAAGTTCGAGAAGATGGAGAGTTCGGCGTCCGAAGACCTCGAAGACCCAGAGTACGACCGCCGGGCCGACCTGCGTTACCGGGGCCAGTCCTTCGAGCTCACCGTGGAGGCCGACTCTTTAGAGAAGCTCGAAGAGCGCTTCCACGCGGCCCACGAGCAACGCTACGGCTACCGGATGGACGACGAGTCGGTCGAGCTGGTGAACCTGCGCCTGATCTCCACCGTGCCGGTCGAGAAGCCGGAGCTCGACGAGCCCGAGCCAGAAGGAGAAGCAGAGTCCGGGACCCGGGAGGCGAACTTCGACGGCGAGTGGCAGGAGGTGGCGGTCCTCGACCGGGAGAGGATGGGCAAGGGCTCAGAGGTGTCAGGACCAGCGATAGTGGAGTTTAAGGAGTCGACCTGCGTCGTCCGCCCGGGCTGGCGGGGCGCGGTGGACGGCGTCGGGACCCTCGTACTGGAGAAGGAATGAACGAGAACGGGCGGCTTGACCCCGTCACCCTCTCGGTGCTGGCGAGTGCGCTGGCGGGGGTGGCCGAGGAGATGGGGGCGGTGCTCATCAGGGGAGCATACTCATCCAATATCAAAGAGCGTCGGGACTGCTCGACGGCGATCTTCGACGAGCGCGGGAGAATGGTCGCCCAGGCCGAGCACATCCCCGTGCATCTCGGGGCGATGCCCGAGGCGGTGGCGGCGGTGATGCGCCGCGACCCCAGGCCGGGCGACGTCTTCGCCATCAACGACCCGTACTCCGGCGGCACGCACCTGCCGGACATAACGCTCGTCTCGCCGATCTCTTACGAGGAGGACATCCTGGGCTTCGCCGTTACGCGGGCGCACCACTCCGACGTGGGCGGGATGCGTCCCGGGTCCATGCCTTCAGACTCGCGCGAGGTCTACCAGGAGGGCATCATCATCCCGCCGGTGCGGCTGGTGCGGGGCGGGGAGTACGTGCAGGACGTACTGGACCTACTGCTCGCCAACGTCCGCACGCCCGCCATTCGCCGCGGCGACCTGAGAGCTCAGATCGCCGCGAACAACATCGCCGAGGAGCGCATCGCAGAGCTCATCGAACGCCGCGACAAGGAGACCGTCCTCGCCGCCTTCGACGAGGTCATCTCCTACGCCGAGAAGCGCACCCGCGAGGCGGTGCGCGAGCTGCCCGACGGCGAGTACTCGGCGGAAGACGTTATGGAGGGCGACGGCATCGTGGACGAAGATATCCAGATCAAAGCAACCGTCACCGTAGAAGAAGGCTCGATGAGCATAGACTTCTCCGGCACCGCCGAGGCCGTCCGCGGCAACGTGAACTGTCCGCTGCCGGTCACGCGCTCCGCGTGCTACTTCGCCCTGCGCGTCCTACTACCCAAGGACATCCTCGCTAATGCGGGCACCTACGCTCCCCTAGAGATAAAGGCCCCGGAGGGCAGCCTTGTTAACGCCAGGAGTCCCTCCGCCGTCGTCGCCGGGAACGTCGAGACTAGCAACCGCATCGCCGACGCCGTCCTCGCCGCCTTTGCGAGCTTCGCCCCCGAAGAGGTCCCGGCACAAGGCCAGGGGACGATGAACAACACGATAATAGGCGGTCCCGGCTGGACCTACTACGAGACTATCGGCGGCGGCCAGGGAGCGAGCAGCAAGGGCCCGGGCCCCTCCGGCGTCCATGTCGGCATGAGCAACACGCTCAATACCCCGATTGAGGCCTTCGAGCTTGAGTATCCCATGCGCGTCGAGCGCTACGAGCTGCTCTACGAGTCGGGCGGAGCGGGCGAGAACCGTGGCGGGGACGGCGTAGTGCGCTCCGTGAAGGTGCTCGAGCCCGCGAGCCTCTCGCTCCTCACAGACCGCCGCCGTCACCCGCCACGCGGCGCGAACGGCGGAGAGGCTGGTGCGGTCGGTGAGAACCTCCTGAACGATAAAGACCTGCCGCCGAAGGTCAGCAGGGAGCTGGAAGAGGGGGACGTGCTCGCGGTCAGGACACCTGGCGGCGGGGGGTACGGACGGTCCGGGTAGTATGAGTGTGCGTACTCGGCCCCCGGTCCCAA
>JALZFP010000300.1 GCA_030861485.1 Actinomycetota bacterium
TCTCTAAGAGCAACTCATAAGGGGGTTGCCTGGGAAAGGAGGAGAATCTATGTCCACTGACGAGAACAAAGCCCTCATACGCCGATTGTACGAAGAGGTTTGGAACCAACATAACCCAGAGGCTGAACGTCCGCCAGAGAGTTACACCCGCCTCGAACGCAGGCCCGATGGCGGACTCTCCTACAGGTACGAAGACGAAGGCTTATTCAAAAGGGTCCGTCGCGACTCTACCGGTGGACGCCGATGGGCTGGTGCTGGGCTACCCGGTAGGCGACCCGGACGGAGATCAAGAGGGCGCATTTTGGTTGAGCCCCCGTTTGAGGGCATCCCAGGCGAGAGTTGCGCACCGGATGCGGTTCGGGGTCTGGATAATCCCCTTGAGCGCCACGAGATCCCCTAATTCTTCCCGCTCCTCCGCGCGCATCATCTCTAAGAACGCTTCTATCTCCGCCCCGACCTCCTCGCGGCTCTTACCCTGCAGACGTTCGGCCAGCATCGAAGCGGAGGCCTGGGAGATGGAGCAGCCCCGTCCGGTAAATGCCACTTGCGCCACCTTGCCGTCCCGGAGGTTGGCGTAGACCGTCACCTCGTCGCCGCAGAGGGGGTTGTTGAGGTGCTCCTCGATGTCCGCGCCCTCGAGCGAGCCCCGGTTGCGCGGGCGCTGATAGTGATCCAGCACCACCTCTTTGTAGAAGTCTGGTAACACCTAAAAGATTGTACCAGTCACGGCAAATGGGAGGCGCCGGGCGCACCTCCCCGCCTTACGTCCGAAACTATCTCCTGCGACCCCGGCCACCACCGATCTTGACACGTTTCGGGTTGAGGGCCACGTACACGATCCCGTCCTCGACCTTGACCTCGTGGGTGGGTACAGCTTTCACCGCCGGGAGGCTCTTTGCGGCCCCGGTCTTCACGTCGAACTTCGCGCCGTGAAGGGGACATTTAATCTGGTCTCCCTCCAACCCCCCTTCGCTGAGGTGCGTGAACGCGTGGGTGCAGACGTCCTCGAAGGCGTAAAGCTCTCCGTCTACGTTGCACAGCGCGACCGGACGCCCCTCGACCTGGTACTGTTTCACCTCGCCCGGCGCGACCTCGTCGGTCGGGGCGACCTTGTGGAACTCCTCGGGCACTAAGCCACCCGCTCCTCAAATCCCAAGCCGATCTTGCCCTCTATCACCCGGTCGAGCTTCTCCTTGAGGCCCCCCAGAGGCACGCGGCCCGTCACCTCGCCGAAGAAGCCGAACACGACGAGCTTCTCGGCTTCGCGGCGCGGGATACCGCGGCTCATTAGGTAGAAGAGCTCCGTTTCATCCACCTGCCCCGTCGTCGAGCCGTGGGAGCACTTAACGTCGTCGGCCATGATCTCCAGGTTCGGCAAGCTTACGGCGAACGCGTCGTCGGTGCCGAGGATGATGTTGCGGTTAGTCTGGTAAGCGTCGGTCTTCTGTGCCCCGGGCTCGACCCGGATGAGACCCGAGAAGACCGTCAGCGATTCGTCGCGCAAAGCACCCTTGTAGAGCAGGTCGGAGTGGGCGTTGGGGGAGATATGGTCCTGCAAGGTGTGGTGGTCGATGACCTGGTTCGAGTCGGCGAAGTACAGCCCGAGCATCTCCGAGTCGCCTCCCGCGGCGGTCAGACCCGCCTCGACGTTCGTGCGGCTGAGCTGGGAGCCCAAAGAGACGACGAGGCTGTTGATCGTGGAGTCCTTCTCCGTGGAGGAGCGGATAGTGTTGAAGTGCAGCACGTTGCGCTCCCAGTTCTGCAAGGAGACGTAGCGCAGGTTCGCCCCCTCCGCAACGTAAAGCTCAACTGCCCCGTTGCTGAATGCGGGCTCCTCACCCTCGGCCGAGGCGTACTCGTCTATGTACGTCACGCTTGCGTTTTCCTCGACGATGACGAGCGTGCGCGGCATGATCGAACCGATAACGTCGAGCCAGCGGTAGCTCTGGATCGGGACCTCGACCTCGACCTCTCGCGGCACGTAAAGAAAAGATCCACCGGAGAACACCGCGGCGCTCAAAGCAGCGAACTTGTCGTAGTCCACGGGCACGAGCCCGAAAAGCCTCTCCTTTATGAGGTCCTCATGCTCTATAAGGGCGGTGTGCAGGTCCGTAAAGACGACGCCCTTCTGGAGCAGCTCCTCGTCTACCCTCGTGTAGGTGCTCTCGGAGTTGTGCTGGACGAGAAGGGCGGAGTTCTCCTCGCCCTCCCTGATAAGGGCCCGCACGCCATCCGGCAGATCCTGCTCCGAAGATACGTCCGGGCTGGGCATGTAGGGGGCGAAGTCCTCGATTCTCACGTCCGAGATGTCCGTATATCGCCACGCCTCGTCTCGCAGTGTCGGCATCGGCGTTCTTTCAAAGGCGTGCCACGCCTCGAGCCGCCTCTCCTTGAGCCAGGCCGGCTCACCTTTAAACCCCGAGAGCGTCTCGACTACCTCGGGGCCGATGCCCTTGCTCTTCAAAATCTCCGGCACGCCGTTCTTCTGCATACCACTCGCCTCTCTCGCTTCTCAGAGACCGGGGCGAACCCGTAAAAGGCCCGCCCCACCAAACCTCTATTGACTACCCTAGGGTAAGGCTTTACCCGACCGAACCCTCCATCTCGAGTTGGATCAGGCGGTTCAGCTCTATCGCGTACTCGAGCGGAAGCTCCTTGGCTATCGGCTCGATAAAGCCGTTAACCACCATCGCCATCGCCTCCTCCTCGGAGAGCCCGCGGCTCATGAGGTAGAAGAGCTGATCCTCACCGACTTTCGAGACGGTCGCCTCATGCTCGGTGTTGACCTTCTTCTCCTCGATCTCGATGTACGGATAGGTGTCCGTCCGTGCCTTCTCATCCAGCAGCAGCGCGTCGCACTCGACCCGGCTCTTGGAGCTCTCGGCCCCCTCGTGCACCTTGAGCAGCCCACGATACGTCGAGCGTCCGGTCCCCTTGGAGATGGACTTGGAGGTGATGAGCGAGGAGGTGTTCGGCGCGGCGTGGACGATCTTGCCGCCCGCGTCCTGGTGCTGCCCGTCGCCGGCGTAGGCGACCGAGAGGACCTCACCGCGAGCGCCCTCGCCCGTGAGGTAGACCGCTGGGTACTTCATCGTGAGCTTCGACCCGAGGTTCCCGTCGACCCACTCCACGGTGGCGTTCTCCTCGGCAACGGCCCGCTTGGTGACCAGATTGTAGGTGTTGTGTGACCAGTTCTGGATGGTCGAGTAGCGAATCCTCGCGTTCGGCTTCGCTATGAGCTCGACGACCGCCGAGT
>JALZFP010000315.1 GCA_030861485.1 Actinomycetota bacterium
AGGAGTTGCTTTAGCTCGGCGTAGAGGTCAGAGCTTTCTTCTACGGTGCAGATAATCTCCTCGGAGACGCCGTCGTTCGAGACTAGGACGAGCGGAGCATCGCCGGGATAGCGGGCTATTACCGAGAAGGCTTCTCTAACGTACGTGTGGGAGAGACCAATGAAGGTTTCGGCGTCGAGGTAGATGGGATCGAGGCCGGGCTGGAGGTCGAGCTCTTCTATCTCCAGGGCCACTACACGCGGGATGCCCTCTTTGCGCTCGACGCGGCCCTTGACCTTGAGGATAGCGTCTTCGCGGACGCAAGGGGCGCACTTGGCATAGACCCTGGGAAAGACCATGACCTCGGCGAGGCCGCGCGTGTCGTCGAGCTGGAGCATCGCCATCACGTCGCCCTTGCGCGTGGTGTTGCGCCGCACGGAGGTTGCGAGCCCCCCAATCCAGACGACCGCGCCGTCCCGGCAGCCGTCGAGGTCCGAGACGGTGGTGTCGGCGTGCTTTTTGAGCTTGTGCAGCACGGGCCTCAAGGGGTGGTCGGAGACGTAGAGGCCGAGGGTTTCCTTTTCCCACTCTAAGGTGCCGCGGTGGTCGTCCTCAACGTCCGGGATCTCCGGTCGGGGTGGAGCGAGCTCCGCTGCGTCGAACATGCAAAACTGGGCATCGTTGGCGTCTTTAGAACCCTTTTGGGCGATCTCCACGGCCTTTTCGTGGACCTTCAGCAGGGCAGCCCGCGAGTATCCCATCGAGTCGAAGGCGCCACACTTTATTAACGACTCTATGGTGCGCTTGTTGTAGGTCTTGCAGTCCACCCGCTCGCAGAGATCGAAGAGGTCCTCGAAGGGGCCGCTTTTCTCCCTAGCAGCGATAACGGCCTCGACGAAGTTGCCCCCCACGTTTTTTACCGCCGAGAGCCCGAAGCGGATAGTCTCCCCCACCACCGTAAACCGGTGCCCGCTCTCGTTTACGTGCGGCGGCAAAACCTCCACCCCCATCGCCCGCGCCTCGGCCACGTACTGTGGCACCCGGTCTTTGGTGTTCATCACGCTGCTCATCAGCGCCGCCATGTACGCCTCGGGGTAGTGTGCCTTGAGGTACGCCGTCTGGAAGGCAAGGAAGGAGTAGCAGGCGGAGTGGCTCTTGTTGAACGAGTAGCCGCCGGCTTTTTCCATCCAGTTCCACAGCTCCTCGGCCACCCTTGGTGCCACCTCGTTTGCCTTGCAGCCATCTACGAACTTGTCCTTGAGCGTGGCGATGAGCTGCTTGTTCTTCTTGCCGATGGCCTTGCGCAGCGTGTCGGCCTCGCCAGGGGTGAAGCCGCCTAAGGTTTTGGAGATCTCCATGAGTTGCTCCTGGTAGGCGGCGACACCGTAGGTCGGCTCTAGGATGAGCTTGAGGCGCGAGTCGGAGTACTTCACGCTCTCGGGGTTGTGCTTGCCACGCTTGAAGTTGGGGATGTAGTCCATCGGACCGGGACGATACAGGGCGTTTAGGGCCACGAGGTCGTCGAAGCGGTCGGGCCTGACCTCCTGGAGCATCCGCTGCATCCCGCTCGATTCGAACTGGAACACCCCGAACGTGTCTCCCCTGGCGAAGAGCTTCAATGTCTTCTCGTCGTCTAAAGGGATGTTTCTTGTGTCTATCTCCTCGCCCGTCGCCTCGCGAACTATCTTCAGGGTCTCCTCTATAACGTCGAGGTTTCTCAAGCCCAGGAAGTCCACCTTCAACAGCCCCAGTGCCTCCACGTCGCCCATCGGATGCTGGACCATAACGGAGTTTTCGTCCTTAGTGACGCGTTGGAGCGGCACGATGTCCGTCAGGGGCTCCTCGGAGATCACGACACCCGCCGCGTGGGTTCCAGCGTGGCGGGCGAAGCCCTCTATCTCGAAGGCTGTGTCGAGGATCTTTTTCGCTTCGGCGTTCTGCTCTATATACTGGAGCATCTCTCGCGCCACTCCCGGGTGCTTCTCGCCGGGCGTGTAAGCTCCGTTCTCCTGCTTGAGGACGTCCCGCAAGGTCGTCCCGACCGGCTTTTCGGGGATGAGCTTGGCGAGCTTGTCCGTCGCGTCGTAGGGATACTGGAAGACGCGCCCCGCATCCCTTATCGCGGCTTTCGCCCCGAGTGTCCCGAATGTGATGATCTGTGCGACGTGCTCGTGACCGCCATACTTCTCGGTGACGTACCGCATCACCTCGCCGCGCCCCTGTACCGAGAAGTCTATGTCCACGTCGGGCATGCTGATACGATCCGGGTTCAGGAACCTTTCGAAGAGCAGCGAGTACTGGAGCGGGTCCAGGTCCGTGATCTCCAGCGCATAAGCTACGATGGAGCCCGCCGCCGAGCCGCGCCCCGGCCCGACCGCTATCTTCCGGTCCTTGGCGTACTTTACGAAGTCCCACACGATAAGGAAATAGTCCGCGAAACCCATCTTCCCGATGGTCGCAAGCTCAAAGTCGAGACGCCTCTTTATCTCGGGGGTGACCGCACCGTAACGCTTCCTCAAGCCCTTCTCGCACCGTTCTCTGAGATACTGGTCTGCCGTGTAACCTTGGGGCTTGGGGAAGTTCGGCAGGCGCGTCTTGCCGAGCTCTATGCCCGGGTCCTCGACGAGGTCCACTACCTTGAGGGTGTTTTCCAGGGCCTCCGGATTGTTCGGGAAGAGCCTCTCCATCTCCTCGACGGGTTTGACGTAGAACTCCTCGCCGGTGAACTTCATCCGATTCGGGTCGTTGTAGAACTTGCCAGTCCCAATGCACAGGAGGACATCGTGCATCCTGGCGTCACCCCTGGTCGTGTAGTGCGAGTCGTTCGTGGCAACGAGCGGTATGCCGGTGTCTTTGTGCAGCTTGAGGAGACCCTCGTTGACGCGCTTCTGTTCAGGGATCTCGATGTGATCCTGCATCTCCAAGAACACGGCGTCGAAGATCTCCGTATACTCTAGAAGTAGCTTGCGTGCCTCGTCGAGGCGCCCCTCCAGGATCCTGCTCGGCACCTCGGCCGAGAGGCAGCCCGAGAGGCAGATAATCCCCTTCCCGTGCTTCTTTAACATCTCTATGTCCACCCGCGGCTTGTAATAGAAGCCTTCGAGGAAGCCCACCGTCGAGAGCTTCATGAGATTTTTGTACCCCTCGGGCGTACGCGCCAGCAGCGTGAGGTGATAGTACTTGGCGCGGCTGCGGTCGTGCCTGTCCGCCGTTACGTAGACCTCGCAGCCCATTATGGGCTTTATACCGGCCTTCTTTGCCTCCTGGTAGAACTTAACGGAGCCATACATCACGCCATGGTCCGTGAGCGCGATGCCGGGCATGTCCTGGTCCTTGGCAAAGGAGACTAGATCCCGGATACGGCTCGCCCCATCCAGCATTGAGTACTCCGAATGGCAGTGCAAGTGCGCGAAAGGCGTCGCCGTCAAACCGCTCCTCCCCTACGTATCTTCAAGCGGAACGGTCGGCGGGACCCGCAAGGCCCCGCCTCCGCCCGTGTTCTCCCCGTCCATCCTGCGGACGGGCGCCACTATACGGACGCGTTGCAGAGTTGTCTAGGTGAAGCTTGACCTAAGATTGAGGCACTATTTGCAGGAATTTTCAGTAAGAGCTAGCCAGCTGATTAGCTTCTTGTTTGGTGAACGGATGTCTGTGATGAGAGAGAAGGTAAGGGCCTAGGAAACAA
>JALZFP010000333.1 GCA_030861485.1 Actinomycetota bacterium
AGGGATCCTTATCCCCCTTGTAGGAATCCTTATCCTCCTCCCAATCGCTAAAAGCGGCCTTGAAGGCGGCCCGGAAGGCCTGCTGATCGTTCTCGAAACCGTCGCTGGCCATGGCGGGGACGGCCAGTGCTGCCACCACTACCGCCACCAGCGCCCCCATCAACATGAACTTTCTCACCTTGCTTACCTCCCTCATCTTCTTGGGCTTATCGAACCGCACAGATGATCGCATCCGGCTGCGGAAGGTAACATCCTCCGTTAGAAGGATTCGGGCCGCCCAAAAGGATGATTCGTAGCGCCCAAAAGGATGAGACAGGCGTGCCCGGTTAGTAGGTCTGCCCACAACGTAGGATTCTGAAGACTAGAGAACAGCTCCTAGCATGACCAGCTGCAACCCATCCGCAAGATCACGGGGGTCTACAGAGGTGGGCGTCAGTATTGATCTGCGGGTTCGAGCATCGGGTTCTGCGAGTGCCGAGCGGTTCGAGGAGCCCGGTGTGCTCCCCGGTAGAGCCCCTCCAGCCAGAAGGATTGGCCATGGCGTTTACCAAGGTTCGAACCCAACGTCCGGTTGATCGAGCCGCCGCAAGGATAGGGGGTGCGGGTGGTCCAGAAGACGGAGTGTGTCTAAAGGTTGTCGTTTCAGCCGCGTGGTACAAGCGCGAGCGCTCGTACCGGGCTGCCGGTACCGCCGGTGAGCTTCAGCGGAGCCACCACGAACAGCGCGCCTGTCAGCGGCAGCGAGGCAAGGTTCGCGAGCTGCGTAACGCCGTACTTCCCCGCACCGAGAAGATAATAGTGCAGCGGGAAAGGCGGGTTAAAGCCGGCGGCCGCGCCGGCGTCGATGCCGACCGTTTCCACGCCTACGCCGACAATCGAGGTCTCCTCGGCGAGCCAGCGGGAGCACTCGGCGTCAAAGCCGGGATTAGATCCCTTGTTGAGGAAGAGCTCCTCGTCGCGGGCGCGAGCGTCCCAGCCCGTGCGGAAGAGCAGCCACCCGCCCTCGGGCAACGGCCCGTGCTCGGCCTCGAAGGCGCGCACGTCCTCGACGGTGAGCAGGTAGTCGGGGTCCCTTCCGGACTCGACGGATTTGTCTATCACGACCGCGGGCGCCACGAGGTGGCGGGGCGGCACCTGTGCTACGTCCCGGCCTTCGCGTCCGGTGATCCAGTGTATGGGCGCATCGAAGTGTGTGCCGACGTGCTCGCCGATCTCGAGCCAGTACCAGGCCCAGGCGGGGCCGCGCTCGTCGTAGCGGCTAATCTCGTGGCGCTTCAGGCCCGGCGTGTCTACGAACTGCTCCGGAAGCCGAAGGACCGGCGTACGCTCGTTCAAGGGCTGGGTAAGGTCCACGACCTCGACGGTGCCGCTGGCCAGCGCCTCGACGAGTGCTCCGACGGGGGGCATTGTGGGCTCTCCTCTCATCCTGGCTCCTCCTCTTTCGCCATATCCTTCTTGCGCCGCCTCCCTAGTGGGCGCGGAACGCCTCCTCGAGCCACTCGGCCCGTACGTGGGGGTTGACCTTCGCGTCGACCACGAGCGGTCCATCGCGCCGCTCCAGCCAGTCTTCGACCGGTGCGAGGTCCCCCTCCTTCCGAACCGTGACGCCCTCCGCCCCCGCCGCACGCGCGAGCGCAGCGAAGTCCGTATCCGGGAAGCGAGCGATGTCCACGGGCTGACCCTCCGGCCCGAAGTGGTGCACCTCCGCCCCGTAGGCCGAGTCGTTGTAGACCACGACGAGCATCGGCAGGCGGTAGCGGGCGGCTGTCTCCAGCTCGCCCAAAGCCATAAGGGCGCCGCCGTCGCCTACGGCCGCCACGCAGAGCCGATCCGTTCGCGCCACCGCGGCCCCGATACCGCTGGCCAAACCCAAACCCACAGACTGAAAGGCGTTCGGGAAAACAAAGCCCCTGTGGTCGGGCACCGAGAAGTACATGGACGGGTAGCCGAGGAAGTGCCCGGAGTCAGTCGCGACGGTGCGCTCCGTAGGCAGCATATCGTCGAGCGCTATGCTGAGGGTACGCGGGTCAACGTAATCGACGGTGCCCTGATCCTCATAGGGCTCGTCGCGCGAGCGCCCCCGGGCGATCTCGCGCGCGAGGGCTTCGTCGCGAAATCCCTCCCTTTCTATGTCGCGGCGCTCGAGTTCGTCCAAGACGGCCCTCGCGGTCGCGGTCGCGTCCCCGATTACGCCGACATCCACGCGATGGAGTGTTCCGATTATCTTTCCGTCCAGGTCCACCTGCGCCACGCGCGCATCGGGAGAGAAGAGCCTGCCGTGGCGCGCGGTCCAGTGATTCAGGGAGGCGCCGAAGGCGAGCACGACGTCCGCCTGCGAGAGCAGTTCGAGGGCGAGTGACGAGGAGAAGCCCCCAGCGATCCCGACATTGTACGGGTACCCGGCGAAGAGCCCGTGCCCCATCGCGCTCGTCGCCAGAACCGCCCCCACCTGGTCGGCTAGGGCCTCGAGCGCCTCGCGAGCCCCCGACAGCGCCGCCCCGCGCCCCGCGATTATCGCCGGGCGGCTCGCCCCTTCGAGCAGGTCCGCGACCTCGGCGACGGAGCGGTCTGACGGAAGCGGGAACTCGAGTGCCGGCAAGTCGGGGACGGCGTAGGGGCCGCCGTCGCAGGATGACCCCACGAGGTTTATCGGGATGTTGAGCACGACGGGGCGTTGCTCAAGCCGGGCCCGGCGCAGCGCCCGCGCGGCATCCGCGGCAGCGGTTTCGGGGCCTCGGACCCGCTC
>JALZFP010000341.1 GCA_030861485.1 Actinomycetota bacterium
AGGATTCTTTCCTGCGGCTCGAAGAGGAGAGCACCACGCTCGACGAGATCCTGAACAACCTCGTCGAGGGGGTGCTGGTGATCGACCTTTCGGGTAACGTGACGTTCATCAACCGCTCTGCTCGGGCAATGCTGGGCATAGGGGGCAAGGTCCCGTTCGGAGAGCTGCCGAACCCTTGGAAGGACTTCGACCTGCCAGAGGCGGTGAACCGCTGCGCGAAGGAGCGAGCGTGCGGCGAAGCCCGGGTACGCGATGGTGAGAGCTTCCTTCAGGTCAGGTTGGAGCACATGTCCACGTTCGACGAGCACAAGGGCGGGGTGCTCGTGGTGGTTCGCGACCTCTCCGAGGGGCGCCGGCTGGAGGCGAACCAGCAGCGCTTCCTGGCCAACGCCGCCCACGAGCTCAAGACCCCGATCACCACGATCTTGGGCGCCGCGGAGCTTCTGCTCACCGAAAGCGAGGAAAACTCGGAGGTCCGGCACCGGTTCCTGAACCACATCCTCGCGGAGGCCCGCCGTATGCAGCGTCTCTCCGAGACCTTGCTCAGGCTGGCCCGGACGGGCGTGGATCTCAGGGACCCGGAGGTCGTGGTCGTGGACCTGGACGGCGTGACGAGGGAGACGGCCGAGCGGATGGGGCCGCTCGCAGAAAGCGCAGGAGTAGGTCTCCGCGTGGAGGGGCGAGGCGGGCGCGTTCTAGCGGACCACGAGTGGCTCGAGCAGGCACTCCTCGTCGTACTCGGCAATTCCGTCCGCCACTCGGAGCGTGGCAGCGAGGTTAGCCTGCACGTGGAGGGTGGTGCCGTGACGGTGGAAGATGAAGGGGCAGGGATAAGCGAGGATGACCTACCCTACGTCTTCGAGCCCTTCTACCGGGGGAACAGAAGCTCCGGAGGTTTTGGGTTAGGACTCGCCATCTGCAAAGACCTGGTGGAGCGGATGGGTGGGAAGATCTCTCTTCATTCAAAAGAAGGCATCGGAACCAGGGTCGAGATCGAGATGCCGGAGGTGGATGCGGGTGCCGAAGATACTAATAGTTGAGGACGACCCGGCGGTAAGAGACGTCGTGGAGCACGCCCTCGCGCGCGAGGGTATGGTGACGCAGACGGCTGGAGACGGGGAGGCGGCTTTGGAGTGCCTGAGGCGGGAGGCGGAGCCTTTCGACCTCATCGTCCTGGACGTGATGCTCCCGGGCATGGACGGCATCGGCGTGTGCCGCGAGGTCCGGGCGGGAGAGGCTGGGAGCGCGAGCAGCGGCGTGCCCATCTTGATGCTCACCGCCCGCGATGACGAGACGAGCGTGGTGGTGGGCCTCGAGGTCGGCGCCGACGACTACGTTACGAAACCGTTTCGTCCGCGCGAGCTGGTGAGCCGGGTGCGGGCACACCTGAGAAGACGACGCCTCGACGCGAAGGGCGTCTCCGGCAAGCAGCAGAAGCTCGAGTTTCCGGGGCTTGAAGTGGATCTCCGGGGCAGGCGGGTGACTAGCGGGGGCTCGAACGTGGATCTGACGGCCAAGGAGTTTGAGGTCCTGGCGCTCCTGGCCTCCCACCCGGGACGGGTCTACGGCCGCGAGCAGATAATGCGCCACCTCTGGGACGGCGACTTCTTCGGCGAGACCCGCGCCGCCGACGTTCACATCCAACACATCCGCAAGAAGATAGAGCCCGATCCCAAGACCCCCCGGTACGTCCAGACCGTCCGCGGCATCGGCTACAGGTTCGCCGAGATCTAGGCCAAGGAGCGAAAAGAATCTGCTCTCTCTGTGCAGGTTCGTGCGTTCGCCGTGCTCTGGGCGTAGAATCGCGTGGTGAGCGAAGAGAAGGGCAGGGCGGCTGTGCTTACGGAGGTCGCCCTGATCTTTGCCGCCCTCTTCTGGGGCATGAACTTCGCCGCCACGAAGTACGCGGCCGATTTTCTCCCCCAGCTCTTTATCGTGGCGTTCCGGTTTATCGGGGGTGGGCTTTTGCTCCTCCTCGTACTTCGCACTCTCAATCCGGAGAGCAGGCTGCGGCGCAAGGATCTCCTGCCCATGATGGGCCTGGGTTGTTTTGGCATAGGGGCCGCCCAGACGGCCTTTACCTTCGGCATAAGCCTGACAAGCGCGGCGAGCACGGGTCTCGTCTTTACCACGGCCCCGGTTTGGGGAATGGTCCTGGGCTTCGTGCTCGGGTTCGAACGTCCCGGTTGGAAGGGCGTAGTCGGGGTCGGGCTCTGCATCTTGGGGGTCGGGATGGTCCTCTACGGGGGCCTGAGCAGCGAAGACGACAGCCTGCTCGGAGATCTGGTGATCCTGCTCGCCGCCATGTGCGTCGGTGCGTACACGGTCTTGAGCATGCCTATGCTCCGGCGCCACTCGCCGCTCGCGGTGGCGACCTACCCGACCCTCTTTGGCGGCCCGGTCGTACTGCTCCTCTCCCTGCCTTACCTGCCAAAGGTGGAGTGGGGGAGCCTGGGCGCGGGCCCGTGGGCGGCCCTAGCCTACTCGGCCATCCCGGCCACCGCCTTCGCCTTCGCCGCGTGGCAGAGGGGCATCAGCCGC
>JALZFP010000009.1 GCA_030861485.1 Actinomycetota bacterium
CATCTCCAACCCAGAGCGCGAGATGCGCGAGGACCTGGAGAACTTCGCCAGGCAGGTCGAGCGCGGCGAGTTGGACCTGGGCGGACCGGGCGCACAGGCTAGGTAACTTGCCGGCCGCGTGGCAAGCCCGCGCGGGGCGTCTTCTGGTAACATTGAGGCTGCCGGACATGGAGTTCGGCAGCCTCTAAGGCTGCAAGAGGAGGTCTTGCCTTGAGTATCGCCGTAGCGGCCGGCATCGGTCTCATCATCATCATCATCATCGCGATCCCTATTTTGATCTCCGTAATAGGTAGCGCCGGAGCGCGCAACCAGAACCGGGCCGAAGATGAGGAAGACCGCACGCGCCAAGAACGCGAGAGTGGGGAGCAGAGACGGTAGCAGGTCTCCCGAACCGGGGTGGCGCAACGCCCGAGGAACTGGGTTACGAAATCCCGCCCCGCATATTCGAGATGCGCGAGTCCGGGGGCTGCCTGGTCTTCACCAACGGCTGCTTCGATCTCTTGCACCCCGGACACGTCTCCTACCTCCGGGCGGCGCGCTCTCTGGGCGACGCTCTTGTTGTGGGCCTCAACTCCGACGCCTCGGTGGGGAGGTTAAAAGGGCCGTCACGTCCTATCGTCCCCGAGAAGGATCGGGCCGTCATACTCGCCGCCCTCCAATCCGTAGACGCGGTCGTACTCTTCGGCGAAGACACGCCGGTGCGTCTCATGCGCGAGTTGAAACCCGCCACTTACGTTAAGGGTGGAGACTACCGCATCGACGATTTGCCGGAGGCAGAGGTCGCCGCGGAGTTAGGCGCCGAGGTAAGGATACTGCCCTTCGAGCTCGAATATTCGACTACCGCCCTGATCGAGAGAATAAGGAGCGTCGATCGTACCACAGGTGCACACCTAGACACTCAGGGTTGAGGATCAATCGAGCAGGTCGCGTAAGGACGCGGCGTGGGGGCTGCTCTTTATCTTAGCTAGAGCGGTGAGTTGTATCTGGCGGATACGTTCGCGGGTGACGTCGAAGCGCTCGCCGACCTCTTCGAGGGTCTTGGGCTGGCCTCCGGTGAGACCGAAGCGGTACTCGAGGACCATGCGCTCACGCTCGGGGAGGCTGTAGAGGGCTTCCTGCATCCTACTCTTAAGGAGGGAGGTCTTCGCGAGGTCGTGGGGCGTCTCGGACTCGTCGTCAGCGATAAAGTCGCCGAGTTCAGAGGAGTGGTCCTCTCCAACCGGGGTTTCGAGGGAGATCGAACGGCGGCTGACACGCCTTATGCGCACTATCTCCTCGACGTCTATCTCCATCTCGCGGGCGACCTCTTCGTCGTCGGGGTCGCGGTTGAGCTTGGCGGCTAGCGAGCGTTGCACCCGATAGTATTTGTTGATCTTTTCGACCATGTGGACGGGGACGCGGATGGTGCGGCCCTTGTCGGCGATGGCCCGGGTAACGGCCTGCCTGATCCACCACGTAGCGTACGTCGAGAACTTGAAGCCTTTGCGGTAGTTGAACTTCTCGACGGCGCGCATGAGGCCGATGTTGCCTTCCTGGATCAAGTCCAGGAGCGAGACCCCGCGGCTAGCATACTTCTTGGCTATGGAGACCACCAGCCTCAGGTTGGCGCGTGTCAGGTGTGCTTTGGCTCTTTTATCGCCGCGCTCGACACGCTTAGCAAGGTAGACCTCCTGGGCCTTGGTGAGGAGGGGGGTCTTGCCGATCTCGTCCAGGTACATCTGGACGGCGTCGCCGGTGTAGCGGGAGCGGAGGTCGCCTTCGAGGACCTCCTCGACAAGCTGGGCGTCTTCTTCCTCGTGGTGGAGGGTGTCGTTCAAGAAATCTGCATCCACGACTTCTACGCCGTGCTCGCGAAGGAGACCGTAGACCTGCTGGATCTCCTCGGTCGAGAGGTCGACCTCCTGGAGGAGGTCGAGAACTTCACTGGATTCCAGTGTGCCGGACTCCTGGCCGGCCTCGAAGAGTTCCTGGATCTCCTCTATGTCCCGAAGGTCACGTTGGGGCTGCAACTTCTCCTCTGGATCCGTTCTCGAAACCCACGCCACGTTTATGCGTAATATATCTGAAATACTTTAAAGATCAACGGCGCCGTGCGGTACCCGCCGTACGGTGGGAAGGAGCGCACCTTGCTGGGACTGAGAAACCTGTACCGGGTCTTTCACGAATCCCGGTCAGCCGCACGCCGTCACGCCTCCCTGGCCGTGGTGGGAAATGTCCCGGAGGCGGAAAGGCTCGCGAAGCTGCTGGACGCCGGGAGGAGCAGCGCAAGCGCCGAGGTGCTCCTCAACGTCACGGACACCCCAGGCACTGGTGTCGAGGTCTACGTCTCAGGCGAGGCCGTCGAAGATAAGGAGACGATCTCTCTTGCCGCCCTGACAGAGGAGGCCGTTCTCCGGGAGCTCGTACCCCGCGTCGTGGGTTCCCTGGACGAGGATTACCTGATCCCTCTGGGGCGCGGTTACCCTGTTTTCAGGCACCCGGTGTGCGAGAAGATCATCCACAAGAACGCCCGCCAGAACGCCGTCGTGGGGGCGCTCCCGATCCCAGGCGCGGACATGCCCGCTATCACCGCGAACCAGGGCCGGATGGTCCTCGGCATAGCCGCGGTCTATGGGGAGGAGATCTCGCTCGACAGGGCGCGGGAGCTCGCCGGGGTGCTGGCCGCCGGGTTCGGGCTTCGGGCGCTCGCTCGCCAGGTCGTAAAGCTGGTCCCGGTCGCAGGCTGGGCCGCCTCTGGGATCATCGGCTACGCTGGGACGCTCGCGATGGGCCGGGCCACCATTTTGTACTTCGAGCGCGGCAAGAGGAAACCCGAATCCGAGGAGCTCTCCCGGATAAGGCGTTGGGCGCTTCAGGAGGCGAAGACTTTTCTCGCACGCACGCGGCGGCAGTAGATACTCTCAAGGCTGCTCGTCCCTTAGACAAGAGGTGTCCCGTCGCGCGCTTGTATAATGGTGTTGCGCGGAACACGGGCCTCGTTTGCAGGGAGGACTTGATTGGCAAGGTGGCGGCTTCTTGAGCCCGATGCGGGCGACGTCTCAGAGCTTGCGCACGTGGCGCGGGTAGACCTCCTCTGCGCCCGTGTGTTGGCGAATCGCGGAGTGCTCCCCGAAGCGGCTTCGGGTTTCCTTTCACCCTCGTTGAAGAGCGTTGGGGCACCGAAGGAAGAGGCGTGGCGCGTCGCTGCCCGCCGGATCTCACGGGCCATCGAAGGCGGCGAGCGGATCGGGGTCTTTGGTGACTATGACACCGACGGCATCACTTCGGCGGCTACTCTCTACCTCGCCCTCTCCCGCTACACGAACAATCTGCTGGTCAAGCTCCCGACGCGCCAGGCGGGCTATGGGCTCCAGGAGCCCTACGTGCGGGACCTCTTTGCCGAAGGGGTAGACCTGATCGTCACCGCCGACTGCGGCATCTCGAACAAGGCGGAGGTCGAGCTGGCTCGTTCTTTGGGGATGGACATAATCGTGACGGACCACCACATCCCACCGGAGAATCCGCCCGAGGCTCCGCCGGCCATCGCCGTACTCGACCCGAAGCTCTGGGACGCGCAAGACCCTCTGGCGGGAGTGGGTGTCGCCTGGAAGCTCGCATGGGCGGTCGCCAGGGAGCTTGAGGACCCGGACGGGAGGCGGCACATCGGCAGGCTTCTGGACCTCGTATCGATAGGGACGGTCGTGGATATAGCGCCGCTCGTCGGAGACAACCGGGCACTTGCCTCGATGGGGCTAAAGTACATGAACAACTCGTTTGCTGCCGGTAACGTCCGGCCCGGCCTCGGGGCACTCGTGCGGGTGGCGGGGGTGAGGGGTGATCTGGACGAGGGGGACCTCGGCTGGAAGATCGGGCCGCGCCTGAACTCGATCGGGAGGATCAAACACCCCCGTCCTGCCCTGGACCTCTTGCTTACCGACGACCCTCGAGAGGCCCTAAAGATAGCCTCGCTCCTCAACCAGCTAAACTCCGAGCGGCAGCAGAGAACCCGCTACGCAGTAGAGGGTGCTCTCTCTGAGGTGGTCCCCGAGCAGGACTTCAAGGTAGTGGTTACGGAGGAGACGGGAGGGCTGGCGGGACTGGTCGCGGGCAAAATAGCGGCGGCGACCGGCCGGCCGGCAGCGGTCCTCAGCCGGCGGGTGAATGGCTCTTACAGCGGGTCTGCGCGGGCGGGGGAGACAGATGTAGACCTCTACGGGACACTCTTCTCGGTACGCCACCTTCTGGGGGAGTGGGGCGGGCACCGCAAGGCGGCGGGGCTCTCTATTGAGCCCGGAAGCTTCGACGCTTTCGTGGCCGGGGTGAACGAGGCGGTACGTGCGCAGTTCGAGGAGAACCCGGAGGTGTTCGAGCCGCCGGTAGAGGTAGACGCGGAGATCCCGCTCGAGAGTGTGGCGAACGGGCTTCTGGGCTGGCACGAGAAACTTGCTCCATTTGGTAGCGGTAACTATCGTCCTGTCTTCGTCTCCACAGGACTCAGAGTCGAGGGTGCGCGGCAGCTCTGGGAGGGGATGAACCTCCTGCGTCTAGAGGGTGGAGTAACGGCAAAGCTGCCGGGAGCGTTCGAAGCCGTACCCGAGGGGCCCTTCGAGGCGGTGTATACGGTGAACCGGAACGCTTACACCAGGGGGACTGAGCTCGAGGTAGTGGATTGGAGGAGGTAATGGTAAAGATGTGGGCAGGGTCCTCTTGAACGCTATAGGGGTGGATGTCGGGGGGACGAAGATCGCGGCGGCTGTGGTCACGCCGGAGGGCGAGATCCTGAACGAGGTCCGCTACCCGTCGTCCGGTCCTAAGGAGAGGCTTCTCGCGAGCATTGCTAGATCCATCAACGAAGTTAGGGATGGGTTTGAGGTTGGTGGGGTTTGCCTGGGGGTGCCCGGGACCGTTTCGACGGAGGAGAACAAGCTCATAGACGCGCCGAACTTGCCCGCCATAGAGGGTGTCCCCCTGAAAAGCGAACTGCAGGAGAGAACAGGCCTGACGACCACGGTCGAGAACGATGCCAACGCCGCAGCCTGGGGCGAGTTTCGGTTTGGGGTGGGAAGCGAGGTCAGCCACCTCATCTTTATTACTCTAGGCACGGGGGTGGGGGGCGGCGTGATCTCGCACGGTGTGCTACTGCGGGGGGCTCAGGGTGCGGGCGGGGAGATGGGCCACATAACGATCCAGGCCACGGGCCCCAGGTGCAACTGCGGCAACCATGGCTGTCTCGAAGCCCTGGCATCCGGGACGGCGATAGCGCGCCGCGCCCGCGAGGTTGCCAGCGAGAGGCCTGACTCGGCTCTGGGCCAACTCGCCGTTGAGAGAGCGCTGTTGGGGGAGGACGTCGCGGAGCTTGCGAGGCAAGGCGACGAAGCAGCACGCTCGGTGCTGGAGGAGACCGGAGTCTGGCTCGGCATCGGGCTCGCCGGGTTCGTCAACCTCTTCAACCCCGAGGTCATAGCTATAGGTGGCGGGGCCGCCAGAGCGGGCGATCTGATCCTCGACGCCGCCCGCCGCGAAGTACACCTCAGGGCGATGTCCCCCGGCCGTGACTTTGCGGAGGTTAAGGAAGCAACCCTCGGCGCTCAGTCCGGCCTCCTCGGCGCTGCTGCCCTCGCCCGCGACCCCTCCTCTGGGGAGTACCTACTCGGCACGCCGTAGGGACCTTGCTTTGCCCCTCATAGTAGTCCCTACCCCCATAGGTAACCTCGAGGACATCACCGTGCGCGCCCTGCGCGCCCTGCGGGAGGCAGACGTAATAGCCTGCGAGGACACCCGTAGGACGGGACGTCTCCTCGCCCACTACGAGATAAAGAAGCCACTACTCGCCTACCACGAGCACAACGAGGAGCGCCTCGCTCCGGAGCTCGCGGAGAAGGCTCGAGCCAACCTCGTCGCGCTCGTCACCGATGCTGGCACCCCGCTTGTCTCCGATCCCGGCTACCGGCTCTTGCGGGTCTGCATCGAGACCGACGTCGAGGTAGAGGTACTGCCAGGCCCTTCTGCCCCGATAACGGCGCTCGTTACCTCGGGGCTGCCTACCGACGCGGTCGTCTTCCTCGGATTTCCGCCGCGCAAGGGCCGCGAGCGCGAGAGGGTTTTAGAGCGCGTCGAGCGCGAGGAGGAGACCTTTATTTTCTTCGAGTCACCATACCGGCTGGCGAAGACGCTAAAGGAGCTGCCAGTAGAGGCGCCGGTTGCGGTGTGCCGGGAGCTGACGAAGCTACACGAGGACGTCTTTCGGGGGACGGTCGGCGAGGCCGCCGAGCGGTACGCGGGAGGGACGCGGGGCGAGATCGTACTCGTTGTCAGGGGCGGTACGACGGCGAAGGCTGCGAACTTTGAGGAGACCGTCGAGAGGGCGCGAGAATACATCGCCGGGGGCGAGAGCCACTCGAGGGCGGCGGCGCGGGCGGTAAAGGAGACGGGGCAGAAGCGGGGGGAGGTGTACGACCGGCTCGTTGGAGCTTCAGTTGTCGGTTGGCGAAAGGCGGCGGCTGACGGCTGAGAGCTGGCGACTCTATGGCGCCCCCGATTCGTCTTTCGGGGGTCGATGTTTATGTTTGCAAACCCCCAAATCAGCCAGAATACCCGAGCTGAGGATCCGCGCTGTGTTAACCGACAAAGTATGGTAGGTGCGCTTTGATCGCGTGGCAGTGGAGCCATAGCGTCTTGCAATGATGTTTTGGACCAAATCATACCCTCTCATGGGTGCATGGGCGCCACAGCGTATAACAAACACTAAGCACCCTGTACTACGGCATGCAACGGGCCAATAGCCGGCAGACGCTATTTAGGAGTAAGTCCGCAATTAGGCTCAAAATCACTAAGTTACTGAAATTACTCGTTGATTTGCCCACTAAAGGTATTGCATTACGTTTAGATCTGTTACACAATGTTGTGGTTGTCAGTACAGAGCTCGGCAAGCCTGGCCGAGTGCTAAAGAGAAGGAGGA
>JALZFP010000057.1 GCA_030861485.1 Actinomycetota bacterium
CCATCCTCCGCCCGTATCGCCGCAGAAGCCGGTCTGAATGCCAGGCGCGATATCACCCTTCGCGACGTTCACGCACAGGGCGTACTGCCCGGAGGCGCAGTAGGCACACGGGGGATCGATGCCGCGAACCACGCAGCCGAGGGCAGGCTCGACCACGACCCGTTCACCGGCGGAGAAGCCGCCGGTGTCTTCGACGACTTCGCCCACGATCTCGTGCCCCATCACAAACGGTGGCGAGGTCAAGGGGGAGAAGTACGGCGAGCTCTCGGCGGAGAGGGTGCCAAGGTCCGAGCCGCAGATGCCGCAGAGCAGCGGCTTTACGCGCACCCAGTAGGGGGTGGGAAGTTCTGGCTCCAGGATCTCTTCAAGCTGCAGCGGGGAGAATCGACTTGTGCCGAGGCCCGTTAACCGCTTCGCGCCTGCGCGCATAAGGAGGTATCGGGGGACGCTCTTTCTGTACTGGAGGGCGCGCACCTCAGGTGTCCGCTGCGCCGTTCTTTTTGCGCCAGTGCTTTACCTGCCAGCCGCGCTCTTTGGCCGCCGCGCGGAGGCGGGCGTCGGGGTTGATGACCACCGGGTTACCGACGGCCTCAAGCATCGGGAGGTCGGAGATCGAGTCCGCGTAAGCGTAGGATCGTGAGAGATCCACGTTGCGCCTCCTCGCGAACGAGGCGAGCATACGGGCGCGCGCCTCACCGGCGACCGGCGTCCCTGAGAGTTCGCCGGTATACACGCCGTTCTCCTCTTCGAGGCGGGCTGTGAGCACGTCGTCGGCCAGATCCTCGAACGGCTCGAGGATGAAGTCCAGAGCTCCCGAGAGCAGCACGATGCGATGGCCGGCCCTTTTGTGCTCCCTAAGAGTCTCGACGGCTTCGGGGTATAGCCTCTTCAGGACGTAGCCGGAGAAGCTCTCCGCACCCAAGCGGCGGGCGCGGGCGGGCTTCCAGCCCCTGTAGTTCCTGTAGAAGGCGCGATTGAAGTGGGCGCGGCTGATCTTGTCCAGCGCCCAGTAGTACGGGACCCGAGCGACGAGGGTCGCCGCCCACAGGGGTCTCAAGGCCGCGGGCAGGTCCCTCAATTTCAGCCACGCGTAGTGGGAGACCACGTTTGAGGCGAGGAGCGTGCCGTCCACGTCAAAGATCGCCGCGACCTCCCCCGGTTTCTCCTCAGAGGCGTGGCCCCGCCGCCTCCTGCGCCCGGGCTTGCTCGTTATTGCAGGCAGGTGCGTCTCCTGGAGCCACGCCCTCCAGTCCACCGCGGCGATGTCGAACGGGAACTCAGATTGTTTCTCTTCGGGTAGGCTCCTGTAAAGCTCTAGGGTACGGGCCGAGGAGAAGGTGGAGTTCATGTCGGCGTAGGTCCCGTAGATGCGGCTGTAATAGAAGCTCATCCGGGCGCGTTTCTCGGCGCGGGCCACGCGGCCACGCAGGTCCATCTTGAGGTGCCCCTCGGGCATCCAGGACGTGAGCCTACCAGCCAACTTCAGGCCCGTTAGCTCCGCCCTGAGCTTTCCCTCCACCCGGCGCCGTCCCGGAAAGCTCCACTCCGGTGGTGGGATGGGGCGTCCCCCAGAGTCCCGCAGGGGGTTCTCCAGAAAGTATTCCCGGACGTGCTCGTAGAAGTCCCGGTAGCGCAGGGGGTTCCTCTCGCCAGAGGCGACCTGGTAGACCTCGGGTTCGGTAGGACGGTCGGCGAGACCTTTAGCTGCGGCGGCTATTACAGCGTTTACTACGTGGTCGACGGGTACGAGGTCCACAATGGTCTCCGGGTCGCCGGGGAACTCGCGCAGGATACCTTTTGCGAAGGCCATTATTATAGGATCGGCCATGCGGGAGCCCTGAATCCAGCCAGGGCGCGGCTCAGCGACGCTGCTCTCTATGATCGCCGGCCGCAAGATAACGAGTGGCAGCTCTCCCCTCTCTTCCAGCACCCTTCTCTCGGCCAGGGACTTGGTGAACGTGTAGACGTCCTGCCAACCCAACTCCTGTGCCCGTTCGTTCCCACGCTCGACAAGCCGCTCGCGCGCCCAGGCTCGCCGGAGCTGCTCCACCCTCTCGGCGACCTCGGTCTCCTCCCCAACCATCCCGAGCTCCCTGCTGGCCTCCGTCGTAAAGTGCCGCATGAGATCCCGCTCCCTCGAAGCCTCCTCTACCTCCCGCACTATCCCATCGAGGTGCTCGACCTCGCCCTTGGGGTCGAGACGAATGTCGTTTGGTGAAAAAGCGTCGGGCGCCTCCTCCGGGACGAGTCCCTTCTTCGTCCCCGCCACGTAAGAGGTCGAGACGTGCATGAAGAGGGGCTTCTTCTCCCACCCTCTGGCGAGCGTGAGCAGGCCCAAGGTGCCCCGGACATTCGAGTTCATCGCAGCATCCAGCGGAGCGTCGAAGATTACCGACGCGGCGGAGTGGATGACCGCATCTACCTCTCGCGAGAGCTCGGCGAGATCCTCTTCTCCGAGCCCCAAGGAGTCAGCATGCACGTCCCCTTCAAAGATACACACCTTCTCCGCAACCCGTTCTTCGAAGGAGCTACCGAGCTTCTCGCGCAGACGCGAGAACGCGTCTGCGCCCAGAACATCCTTCTCGAACCTCTCCTTCGCGCTCTTTTCGCGCGAGGGGCGGACGAGCAGGTACAACCGTTCCAGAGTCGGCAGGCTCCGCAGCATCTTCTCCACAAGCGCGGTCCCCAGGAAACCGGTCCCGCCTGTGAGGAGCACAGCCTTGCCGCGGTACGCCTCATCGAGCATAGGTATCATCTTCTCTTGTTTTCCCGATCTTGCGCTCCGTCCCTTTGAGGAGGGCGCGGGCGTTCTCCCGGTGCCTCCACAGTATCAGAGCCCCTCCGACGGCCGTAAAGAGGACGTACGGTGTTGGTTGTCCTGAGAGGAAGAAAGCTATGGGGCTCACCACCATCACTAGGATCGCACCTAAAGACGTGTACCGGCTCACCAGCACCACCACCCACCAGAAAGCGAATAGGGCTAGCCCCACCACGGGCGCGAGGCCGATGCTTGTCCCCGCACCCGTGGCAACCCCCTTCCCACCCTTGAACTGCAAGAAGATGGGCCAGCAGTGACCAGCGACAGCCGCAAGCGCGACCGCCGAGATTACCCACTCGTTCTCAGTCAGGAGGCGCGCCGCGACGACTGGCATAAAGCCCTTAAGCATGTCCCCGAGCATTGTAAGTGCCGCCGCCGACTTCCCGGCCGAGCGCAGCACGTTCGCCATCCCAATGTTTCCGCTGCCTACCCGCCGGACATCTACACCGTAGGCACGCCCGACCAGAAGCCCCGTTGGCACGGAGCCCAAACCATACCCAGCGAGCACGAGGAGAACATACAACATGGCGCGGCAAGTATAGCCTAGCTATGGGTGACCGGCAGGAATGCTAGGTTGAGTAACGCTCGCGAACAGAGGAGGACAGATGCCTGCCGAGAACGTAGTAATCTACACCGCGCTGGCAGACCGGTTAGCCAGGTGAAGGTAGCGTTTCTACCTCAGAACAGCATAGTAATGTGACCGAAAAGATAAGCCTTTCCGTAAGCGTAGAGTCATAAAGGAGACACGTTTCTTGATAAGATGACCATCGTTTCGAAGATGCTGACCAACCGAAGGGTGCGCCAAGCAGCCATCGAGCTACTCAAGGACTCCGGCGTGCGCGCGATGCTCTTGCAGAAAGCGACGCGACGGTTCCGCCGCCCGTAAATATCTAAAAGTTAGCCGGCAGGTCACGGCAGTTTATTTCACAGCTGCTAAGGTCAGCGTCGACGTCACCTGCGTAGACGATATGGCTAACGTCAGGCCCACTTTTAGACGGGGAGCCTCATCGTGGCAGACTTGGGAACGGCGCCTCTGTTCACACAGCTGCTGAGAGCTAAGTTCTTCTCGGTCTTCTCGGAGATCAAGGTGTCCGAGCGGGCTCGCTGTAAGGCACCCTGTAAGTTACAAGCCCATAGCCTCGGTACCCTCGGCATAGGACGGACTACTAACCATATACGCCAAATACACTCCGACAAGGGTAGTAGCAAGGCTTAAGCAGTTGCCGAACCCGATGCGGGGCCCGACACCTTTACTGTCATGCTCTCCTCGGACGACTCGGCGTTCTCGCACTCCACGCGAAAGAAAACAGGCGCTCTTACCCCTCCCCCCAACAAAGCCTCTCCGCTAAGGTCCGCCAGGCGAACGCTCACGGAGGGAACTAGCCCGCCATGCGGCGAGAGGTCGAACTGCTCCGAGCTGCCTAATTCCGTGGACTCGTCGATGTCCTCAGAAAAGAGGAGATGGTTGTACGCCTTTGCGTAGCATCCTTTCGCCGTAGCAGTGCCCGCGTTGTTTACGGCAACAGCGGCATCTAGATACGTGCCGCCAGCGGACGAAGGCGGGGGCGGGAAGGAGACACGGATCATTTGCAGGTGTGGCTGCTCGGAGCTTAGGGCCGAGCCGACTAGCACCATCACGAAGCTGGCTATGCTAGCCGCAATCGTTGCGGCCACCACCACCCGCCCTGGGGCTGCTCTTATTCGTTTACCCACAACCCTCAGATCGTCTCTCATCTGCCGACATTGTAGCCACCAGCTAAGAGCGTGTGCATAAAGTTGGGGGGCGGGGTGCCTCTTTTCACCGAGATGCCGAGAGCTTCTCTCTCGGAAACTACCTCACCCGGGAGGGTTGTTCTGCTGATTCGGCCCCTCCGGTCAAGAGTGCAAAGCCCAGCCAGACTATAGCCGCGCTGAACAAGATACTGGTGGGAAACCCGACGACGAGCAGCGAGCCGAACACGGGAACCGCACCAAATATGAGCAGTATGGTGGCCGCACGGGGGTAGACTTGGGCCTTCGTCGCCGCTACCCCAAACAGTACCTATCCGAGAATGAAGACCGCCCACGAAAACACGAAAACCTCCGCTAGCCGTCCCGGCGGGGGCCTCCTTCGCCAGCCCCGAACCATTCGAGAGCGCCGGCGGCCACCGTCGGCGCAAAGAAAGCAGTTGCCCAGAAGGCACCGGCCACCAGCGTGGTACCAAAGAAGGCCGCCAGGAAGCCTGCAATGCCCAAGTTGCCAGCGGCCCCCGCCTGTCTAAGATGCAATCCTAAAAGCCCGAACAGTAGCAGCGCCGCGGCGGCGAGCTTGAGTACGGACTGGACGGCGTAGGCACCCGAAGTGAGAGACTCCACGCTAGGACCCTTGGGAAAGATGGTCAGACTCAACAGGTCGGCGACTACGAGCAGCGCGCCGGCACCTATGGCAGCCAACCCACAAAAACGCACGAGGCCCGAGGAGGACACACCGGCGCCCCTTTCTGTCGAATTTATTACGGCACAAACATACCGGTAAAGTCGGCATGGCGGAAGGCCTAGCGAGCGAAAAATTTATGCCTACAAAGAGCTACGGTTGCCTCTATTCACCGAGGTATCGAAAGCTAAGCTCGTCTCAAAGAGTCCGCTTACCCACGAGGGCATGAAGCTTATTTGACCTTAAGAGGCCGAGAAAATACGAATACGCCCTCCCCCCGTACCAGCGCAAGCTCCACCTCCGGAGCCGCAGCAAAAATCTCTACCTCTCTAATCCACCTTTTGGTGGATGCCTCTCCACCCGACCGCGCAGTACCATCCAAGGCAAGCCAACAGTCAAAGGAGGACAGAGAATTGCTCGAGAACAAGAACGCCGTGATCTGTGGGGGAGTGAGTTCATCGGCGGCACGGTCGCCTGGACCTTCATCAACGTCACCAGCGTGTCGTTCCCCAGCCATATGCCCCCCTTCCATGACAACTAAGCGCCAAGGAAAGGGAGCGTGATGACTAACGCAACACTAGGCGGCGCTCGCCCGTGGCGGTTGGGCGCACGGACGCGCAAGGGCGTCCTGGTCGTGCACATCGTGTCGGCTGGTGTGTGGATCGGCATCGACGTCGTCATGGCGGTCGTCATCTTCACCGCCCTACTCGCCGACGACGACAACACCAAGGCGCTCTGCTACCGGGCGCTCGAGCTGTTCGCGGTCTGGCCGCTGCTCACAGCGGGCCTGGTCTGCCTAGCCAGCGGCGTTGTTCTGGGGCTCGGCACCAAGTACGGCCTAGTGCGGTACTGGTGGGTGGCTATCAAGCTGGTGCTGAACATTGTGCTCACCGCACTGGTCCCGATCGCGTTGCGACCGGAGGTGAGCAAGGCGGCCGAGCAGGGCTGGCGGTTCGCGGCTGGCGAACCAGCCTCGCTCGTGGTGGGCAACCTGATCTTTCCGCCGATCGTTTCCCCAACCGCCCTGCTCCTCGCGACGGTGTTGGCAGTGTTCAAGCCGTGGGGTCGGATTCTTAAGCGCCCGGCGACCCAGCAAGACGGACGATGAGAAGCACAAACGAGGAGATCCACGACTCCAGCAAGTATTTTACTGGGTTGCCGACAAGGGCTCTTCTCGGGAACCTGCGCTGTTTCGGCATAAAAAGGGCCGAGGTTATTTTATTGGGGGTGTACACTTAGGAGGAACCAATGAGGTACCTAATAGCTTCTTTAACTACGTCCGCTGGTGTCCCGTGACAAAACCAAAGCACTAGGATGACTGCCGTTAGCTTAACGCCTTGCACTAGCAGTTCCCTAGGCGGCAAGCTTTCTTCTTCGACGAAGCTTCTTAGGCGCATCGCCCACCCTTTTATCTGTTCCTACAATACGGCTTCAAAAGACCCATGACCGACATACATATATAGGTAGCAGACAGCGAGACGCTGTTATGTACGTTGTCTCTATTCACCGAGCTGCCGAGAAGAGTTCTTCTCGGAAACCGGGCTTCCGACACTGGTTGTTCTCGGAATCGCAGCCGGCCAAAGTGCATAAGACGAGGGTCAGGGTATAGTAGCCCTGCCCCTAACTCATACTCCTCCTCTATTGCCTCCTACTAGTGCTTACCGGCGCGCTACTGTCCTACCGACCAGAAGCACCCCACCGCCTACTACCAATGCGCTAGCACCCAACGTATAGAGCGCGATAGTATCTGCCAACGGCTACGCCGGAAGCCCTAGAATAGCGCTTAAGCCTCAGAGGTGCGAGAAAGGCCCAGGACAGTCTCGGAAGAGCCCTCCGATACATCACCACCCCCAAACGAGGAGCAACCCGGCCCTGGTTGAGGAGGTTCTTCGGCCTCCAGTGATAAAGAGCCCGGTGGTCTTATCGGTTGGTGCGATGATGTGTTTGAAGTCCTCTAGATGGAGGTTACGTCACCTGGGTGCGTCGTAAGACGCTGCGACCCGCCCACGGGTTACACTCTCCTCTTCTCAACCGCTGGGGCGGGCCCGCTGCTCGTCTCGAGGCAACCTCGCGACTCTGGCACGGAACGAAGAAGACCCAGGCGGTGCAGAGAGTAGTACCCGGCCGGGGCTGTAAAAGAGGGGCCGGAGCAAAGCTAGGGTAAAAAAGCTGTGGTAGGAGATGATGTACTCCGGCCCTTGGTACGAGGCCCTAGAATAGACAGCTTAGATTAGAGGGCCATAAGAGATTCGTTAGCAAACGATTAGAATTTTTACAAAGCCTCGGGGAGGGCTTCCGTAAGCTCCCTGTGTAGGATAGGCTGTGGTGGAACCGGCCGGTTTGTGCTCGTAGTGCCCTCTTGAGCACCTAGGTTCTCGTGACGAATACACATCAAAAGCCTTCAGGACGCTGAGCTTTTACCGGGGCACGTATAGAATCTGGCCAGCATAGATGAGATTTAGGTCCTCGATACCGTTGGCTTGCCCGAGTGCCTCAGCCGAGGTGTGAAAGCTCTCCGCGATCTCGCTTAAAGTGTCCCCTAACCCCACCAAGTAGGTAGTATGAGGTGCGGTCCCACTGGAGGTGGGATAGGATGGTAGCACTACCGGAGGGTTGGGGTTCTGGGAGAAATCAAACTCCTCCAGAAGATCACCTAGCTGTGGAACGTTTTCTCGCACAGTAGGTCGCGGGTCAGGACGCCCATCCGTCTCAGGGTCAAGGCGTTGCCCCTTAAGGAAAATATCCTCCATGAACTTCAGGTAGGCGTCAAAGCTTAAAACCTGGTGATCTATGTATCCTTGCTTGGCATAAGGACTGATGAGTAAGCCTGGTACCCTAAGCCCGTAGCCATTCTCGTCCACCTGCGGAGGGAGAACGTGGTCGTAGAAGCCTCCCCAATCATCCCAGGTCAAAAAGACCGCCGTGCTATCCCAGTTTGGTCCCTGCATGATGGCGTTGATAAGCCTGGTTACGTGAGCTTGGCCATCACTGATGTTCGCTGGTCCGTGCTCGCTCTCCAGATGGCCCGGCATCACCCAGCTGACCGCGGGCAAGGTGCCGTACTGGGCGGCCTCGTAGAAGTTTGAAACGTCCTGAATGTTGCTGAGCTGACCATTTTGCTTTACGGTTTCAAAGTACGGTAGTGGGTTCCAGATACCGGGTGTCTCTGCACTTTGGGCACCTGGCTCGCAGTCGTCAGCGTAATCCCCGCAATCTGCCTCTTGGCCTTTGGTAACAAAGTAACCCCAACTGATATTGTTGTTGTAGAGCAGGTAGGTTAGGTCAGTCCAGGCGAAACTGATGCACTGCTGCAGGGCACTCCCTAGAGCAGGATCATTAGGGCTAGGCTGGCCAGTCCCGCCGGGTAGCTTTACGCCGTGACGACCGATACAGCGCTGCAGCGCTGGTGGTATAGACACTCGTGCGCCCTCACCGACCATGGGAGGGCCGAAATTTAAGTAGTTGTCGAGGTCATTGTCGTTCTTGCAGCTGGAGGGTTTGCCTCTGGCAAAGGGACACCGAGCTGACCACCCTGAGACGGTAAATAGATGGGCCGGCAGGCTCCAAGAAAGGGTTGACGCGAACATGTGATCTTGGAGCACAAACTGCTGAGCATAGGTCCAGTAATTGGGGATCTCCCGCGCGTCGTGAAAACCCATGACATCTGGGGGTGTATAAGGCGAACAAAAAAGTGCGTACTTTGCTGCACAACCGCGAGAACGAGACTCAGCAGTGGCAATAAAGCCGTCCATCTTGCCGCCGTTGATGTCTGCCGTACTTGCGGTGGAGCTGTGCGGTCCGCCGCTGTTGATCAGCGCCGGATCATGGTAAGGCTTATCGCAATCACCAGTGCGGGGGTTAGGCACACAAACGGTGAACTCACCATCTTCTGTGCGTGGCAAGCCCTCGGCACCCGGGTAGGTGCCAAAGTAGCTATCAAACGAACGATTTTCCTGCATGATCACGACGACGTGTTGAATCTTATTGCGTGCCTCATCGAGCTTAGTATTAGTGCTCGGTGTAGTCCCTTCGGTGCCTTGTCCTACGCTGGCACGTTGAGAAGACAGTACGCTCGTGAGAGCAACCCCTAGTGCTAATGCGAAAGCGAGAAGGATCTTATAGCTTGTGGCCAAGTGCATTCAGCAGGGAACCAATCTCTCCAATAGTCCGCCATCCACCCTGTACGGACAAGGTCGGAATTATATAGAAGCCCAAGCTCTTGAAACAAATCAGCTAATTAGGAGGGTAAGAGCCTGCGCGGATAGGTCATGGTCGGCTGGGAGGCCGGGCCTCCCAGCGGTGGCTGGTCCAGGCTTCCCTCACGGGTCGCCTAGAAGAGGTCTACTCGCAAACCGAGCTTCCGGTAGCAGGGTTGCTAGGCCTCGTCAACGAATGAGACGTCGTAAAGGTGTGGTTCGAACCTCTCGGCTATCCTTGCTGCTTCCTGCATATGCACATTCGCCTCTGAATCCTTGAGCATCGCCTCGAACGCCTCTCGGCTTCTCCATTGAGCGTAGTTGGTGACCCGCGTACCATCCAAGCTCTTATGAATGTTCGCAGACACATAACCCGGCTGGTACTTCATTACGGCTTCAGTGGCCTCTACTAGCAAATCTACCAGACGTTGTTGTTGCTCGTGCCGTACAGTGAAAAGGTTAGGAATCCGTTGAGACTCCACATATCCGTCTCGCGCGCGTCCCCCTCGGGATGGCCCCGCCCCCTTTCACTTCACCGCGGTGACCGTGAGGCGGAGCACTGCTAGTGCAACCAGTGTACAGAACAACGTTGGGTACACCGAGAAGAACATCCGCACCGACCTCAAGGCCATGCGGGAAATGGTCTAGATGAACTCCCAGTCCACCCCCACCATAGACAGCGAGGTGGTAAAGGCTTCTGATAAAGAAAGGATCAGCGAGAAGCTCGGGCTCTAAGCTACAGCCACATCCCGCGGTTTCGAGCGACATCAAGGGCACGCACTATCGCCCCGGCCTTGTTGCGGGTCTCCTCATACTCAAGAGAAGGAACCGAGTCGGCTACGACTCCTCCGCCAGCCTGGAAGTAGACGCGGCCCCCCTTGAGGAGGGCGGTGCGCAAGGTTATACAGGTATCGAGGCGCCCGTCTACGCCGTAGTAGCCGGTCGCGCCCGCATAGGGGCCGCGGCGGGTCGGTTCTAACTCGTCTATGATCTCCATAGCCCTGACCTTCGGCGCCCCTGAGACGGTCCCGGCCGGAAAAGCGGCGGCCAAGGCGTCGAGCGCCGTGTACTCTGCGCGCAGGTCCCCTTCCACGGTCGAAACGATGTGCATAACGTGGGAGTAACGCTCTACCTCCATGAAGTTCTCCAACTGCACCGTCCCGATCTCGGCGACCCTCCCTATGTCGTTGCGTCCGAGGTCCACGAGCATGACATGCTCGGCCCGCTCCTTGGCGTCGGCCAGAAGCTCCTCGGCGAGGAGAGCGTCCTCCTCCGGCGTCGCACCCCTTCTCCTCGTCCCGGCGATAGGACGGGTCATCACGCGGCGGCGTTCTACGCGAACCAGAGGTTCGGGCGAGGCCCCGACGAGCGACAGATCCCCCAGCTTGAGGTACGTCATATACGGCGAAGGGTTGACGGTGCGCAAGCCTCGGTAAAGGAGGAATGGGTTAAGGTCTCCTATCTCGGCGAAGAAGCGTTGCGAAGGCACGATCTGGAACGCATCCCCGGCCCGGATGTACTCCTTGGCCCTCTCTACAGCCTCCTCGTATCCTGAGCGGGTGAAATTCGAGGAGATTTCTAACCCCCCATCCCCGGGAAGGAACGCGCGGCGCGCTTCCGGGGCGGCGAGCCTCTCTGAGACGCGACGAACATCGTCGGCCGCCCGACGGTAGGCGGCGGCAAATCCCTCGCCCTCGACGTCCCGCAGGTTGGCAGCGTCAACGAGAGAGATTACCAATACCTTGTGTCGCAAATGGTCGAAAACGATCAGGGTGTTGGTGATGGCGAAGTACGCCTCGGGCAAATGAAGGTCATCCGGAGGCGCATCCGGCAACCGCTCCAGGTAGCGCACGGCATCGTAGGAGAAATAGCCGACCGCCCCTCCAACAAAGGCCGGGAGGTTTGGCAAGGGAGCGACGCTCTTTTTGCCGACGAGCTCCGCGAGCCCGGAGAAAGGATCCTTCGCCGCCACCTCGCGTACGCCATCAGCGTCCACGATGGTGTAGATACCATCCCTGTAGGAGAGCGTGCGCTTCGGATCGAATCCCAAAAAGGAGTAGCGGCCGAAGCGCTCAGCGGCCTCGGCGCTCTCCAATAGAAAGACGTTCTCCTCGTCGGCGAACCTGAGGGCGGCAGAGATCGGGGTCTCCAGGTCGCCGATGAGCTCCGCGTACAAGGGCACGACTTCGTACCTCCGCGCGAGCCTCCGGGCCTCGGCAAGGCTCGGCATCAGATATCTATCGGTGGCGTTCATCGAGTACTTTGGCCACCTCCTCCACACCCACGCCGCGCTCTTCGAGCAGGACAAACAGGTGGTAGAGCAGGTCCGCTGACTCTTCGGCGAGCCTCTCACCTTCGAGTGCCGCCACCACGACCTCGACCGCCTCCTCGCCAACCTTTTGTGAGATGTAACCCGTGCCACGTTTTAAGAGCTTCGCCGTGTAGGAGCCCTCCGGCATCTTGTGGTGGCGCCCAGCTATCGTCCCGGCGAGCCTGGTGAGCGTGCGGCCGAGATCTGTGGCCTCACCGTCCTCTTCACCGGCAAGCATTGTGAAGAAGCAGCTCCTTTCGCCGGTGTGGCAGGCCGGCCCGCGAGGCTCGACCCTATAGAGGAGCGCGTCGCCATCGCAATCGAGGCGGACCTCGACCACCCTCTGGGTATTGCCGCTCGTTGCACCCTTGCGCCAGAGCTCGCCGCGGGAGCGCGAGTAGTAGTGTGCCTCACCAATTTTCATAGTCTCTTCAACGGCTTCGCGGTTGGCGTAGGCGAGCATGAGAACCTCGCCGGTGCTGGCGTCCTGAGCAATCACGGGTACGAGGCCGTTGTCGTCATAGCGTACACTGTCTAGCGTTCCTTCGGGAGCGCTCATCGGACCGGCACTCCCGCCGCGGCGAGCCTCTCCTTGACCTCCGCGATGCTGTACTCGTTAAAGTGGAAGATGCTCGCGGCGAGGACGGCACTCGCACCGGCCTGGACTGCCGCGATCATGTGGTCAGGGTGCCCCGCGCCCCCCGAGGCCACTATGGGCAATCCAGTCTTCGAGGCTACCTCGGAGATGAGGGCGAGGTCGTAGCCGCTCTCGGTTCCGTCGGCGTCCATGCTATTCAGGACGAACTCCCCCGCCCCCCGCCGCTCTCCCTCGACAAGCCACGCAACGACGTCCATCCCCGTATTTAGCCGCCCGCCGTTCAGGTAAACCTCCCAGCCGAGCCGCCCCTTCTCCTTTCGCTTCACGTCCACGCTCAGGACTACACACTGGCTTCCGAAACGCTCAGCGCCCCCGTTTATGAGCTCGGGCGTGCGGACGGCGGCGCTGTTCACGGAGACCTTGTCGGCCCCGGCGCGGAGCATGGCGCGCATGTCCTCCATGGTCCTCACACCGCCGCCGATGGTGTAGGGGATGAAGACCTCCTCGGCGGCGGCTCTGGCCAGCTTCGCGGCGGTGTCTCGGTTCTCGTGGGAGGCGGTGATGTCATAGAAGACAATCTCGTCGGCCCCCTCCCTGTCATAGAGGGCGGCGAGCTCGACCGGGTCCCCGGCATCGCGCAGGTTCTTAAACTTCGTGCCCTTGACGACCCTGCCCGCGTCCACATCCAGGCAAGGAATGATGCGAACCTTTAGCCCCATAAGTCCTTTCGCTCCCGTGAGTGGTGAGCAGAGAGCAAGGAGTAATATTTTCTCAACTCTCCACTCCCTATTTCACTACTCGCCGATCCTCTAGACATAGGGCATCCTAGCGGCGCGGCACTCCTCGGCGATGCGCTCGCGGAGGGCCCCCGACGCTGGCAGGAGGACGGAGCCCTCATACCCGGTACCCGCCACTATAGAGCCATCTCGCCCCTTCCAGTGCCGGTGTACGGTGTAGGCCGCGAGCGTCCCCTCCACGAGGCTCGCCACCCTGTCGAGCTCTGCGTGCGAGAGCGAGGGGGAGATGTCGATCTTCGAGAGGTCCACGTTCTCCTCGGCGCCGAGCTCCGCCGAGAGGTTCCCGGTTCGCAAGCGCAACCCCGGCGTGTTCCAGAGCACGTCCACGGCGCTTTTCAGGGCTGTCGCCCGTGCCTCCTTGTTGCCCTTGCGCAGCTTCGGCTCGGGTAGTTCCCGTAGTGCCCCGGCGAGATCTCCATCCTCCCCGCGGCCCGGCGAAGCCTCGCGCTCGAAGAGGAGCACCTTGAGCGTCGCGGCCGAGTCTACCTCGGTTACGGTCCGCTGGCCCCGGACCCTCCGGAACGGATAGTCGGTCCACTCGACGCCTACACCTTCGAGGGCCGCCAGAACCTCCTCTGCGAAGGGCTCGCCGCCGAACATCTTGCGGCTCGCCGAGTAGGCTGGCAAGGCCACCTTGGAGAGGATACGCTCCACCATGCGGGTGCCGCGTTCGTTTGGGACCGAGAGTGGAGCGTCCAGGCCCACGATCAAACCCCGACGCTCTTCACCGTAACCCTGAACGGCCTCCGCGAGCTCCCCGGCACCGATCGCAAAGGAGTTCGCGATGATGCTTCCCCGCTCGTCCAATACCACAAGACACGACGCCCGCTCGCCCGCCTCGCCCGGACGCCAGGCCAGCGAGCACCCCACGAACCTCACGCCCGCGCCCCCGAACCTCTTCGCGATCTCGACGCGACGACCGACGCAACCTCCTCGCAAACCTCGCGGCAGACCGACGTGTCCTCGTGCTCGACCATCACCCGGACGAGAGACTCCGTCCCGCTTGGCCTAAGAAGTATACGTCCCTCCTCCCCGAGCCGATCTTCGGCTTTCATGACCGCCTCCTTTACCGTTTCCGAGCTCGCCACCGCGCGGTCCTCGACGGGGACGTTTATGAGGACCTGCGGGTAACGGACCATTACCTCTGCGAGCTCCGAGAGCGGCTTTCCGCTGCGCGCCATCACGTCCAGGACGGCGAGCGCTGTCACGAGCCCATCCCCAGTCGTCGCATATTCTGAGAGGATCACGTGGCCCGACTGCTCGCCCCCCAGGGCCACCCCCAACCGCGCCATCGCCTCTGCCACATGCCGGTCCCCGATCGGGGTTACCTCGTAGCCTATACCCAAGCCCTTCATCGCCTTGAAGAAGCCTAGGTTGCTCATCACCGTGACGACAACCCCACCTTTCAAGGCGTCGCGTTCGGCAAGGTCCCGGGCGAGGATAGCGACGATCCTGTCCCCATCCACCACGCGCCCCTTCTCATCCACCGCCAAGACCCGATCGCCGTCCCCGTCGAAGGCGAAGGTCACCTCGTGTCCGGCGGTGTCGAGTTTCTCCACGTGCATCGAGCCAACGCCCTCATTGATATTGGTCCCCGTCGGCTCGTCCCCCACAATCGTAAGCTCCGCACCGAGCTCCCCGAACGCCATCGGCACGACCTTATAGGTGGCCCCGTGTGCGCAATCCAGGAGGACCTTCACGCCCGCCACCCGGGGTCTGAGGCGCCCCAAAACCGATTTTGCGTAACGCTCCGCCGGGCGGTCGAGCCTCGAAATGGTGCCTATAGCGTCTCTCGTGGGACGCGCGGGATACGGCTCGCCGGCTAGCCTCTGCAGCTCTCTCTCCGCCGAGGAGGGAAGCTTGCGTCCCTCGCCCGAGAAGAACTTTATACCGTTGTCCGGGTAGGGGTTGTGCGAGGCGCTCACGACGACGGCCGCCGCGGCCCCATGCTCCCTAGCCAGAGCGGCGATGCCCGGCGTCGGCAGCACCCCAACGTCCACAACGTTAGCCCCTCCGCTCGCCGCGCCGGAGGCTAGAGAGCTCGAAAGCATCCCGCCTGAGAGACGTGTGTCGCGGCCGATCAGGACCGGACCACCAAATAGCCGTGCTGCGGCGAGCCCGAGGCGCAGGGCATCTTCGGGCATAAGGCCCTCGTTGGCTATCCCACGCACCCCGTCGGTGCCGAAAGCTATCCCGCGTCCCTCTCTCAAAAGCGCCTCCTCTTTACATCGGGCGAGCCCCCTCTATTGCCGGAGAGCGGCGGAGGGGGCTCACAGTAGAGATGACGTTTCTGCCCTAGCGCTTGGAGAACTGCGGGCGCTTGCGGGCCTTCTTGAGACCGTACTTTTTGCGCTCGACGGCCCGGGCGTCCCGTGTCAGAAACCCGGCGGCTTTGAGCTCGCCGCGCGCCTCCTGCGACTCATCGGCTAAAGCCCGCGCTATGCCGTGCCGGACCGCGTCCGCCTGTCCTGTGGGACCTCCCCCCTCGACCCGGACGACGACATCGTAGCGGCTCCCCGCCTCCAGAGCTCTCAAGGGAGCGGCCACGCTCGCCTGGTAGGCTCGCCGCGGGAAGTACTCCGTATAGTCTCGGCCGTTCACCATGATCTTGCCGTCCCCCGGCAGGACCCTCACGCGGGCGACCGCCGTCTTGCGGCGTCCTGTGCCCCTGTACAACGCTTGAGCTGCCATCTTTTACCTCTCCACTTCGTACGGCTCAGGGGCCTGAGCCTCGTGTGGATGCTCGGGTCCCGCATAAATCTTCAACTTCCTTATCTGCTGGCGCCCCAGACGCGTCCTCGGCATCATCCCCTTGACTGCCCGGCGCAGGATCTCTGTAGGCTTACGTTCGAGCATCACCTCGTAGCTCATCTCCCTCAACCCGCCCGGATAACCAGTGTGCCGGCGATATACCTTCTGTTCAGCCTTCTTGCCCGTGACAACCACCCTCTCGGCATTCACCACGACCACGAAATCCCCCGTGTCTATGTGCGGGGTGTATTGGGGCTTGTTCTTTCCGCGCAGAAGGCGTGCGATCTCCGTCGCCAGCCTACCCAAGGTCTGCCCCTCTGCGTCTATGAGATGCCATTTCCGCTCGACCGACGCCGGGCGCGCCATGTAACTCTTCATCTTCCTCCGCGATCGGTACCAACTTCGATTACAAACGTGCCAGATAGTAGCATACATCCTCGGAACCGGCAGAATTTATGAATCTAACACACGTGCTATCGCGAGCCCATCCACCCGTCCTCGTATCAGGGGCAAGACTATGGCCGAGAGCCGGGGATCTTGGGCCAAACGCTCGTTAAACTGACGTATCGCCTGTGCCGACCCCTCTTCGGGCTCGATCACGCTTCCGCCCATGATGGCGTTGTCGCCCAAAATGAGCGAGCCGGGCCGCGAGAGCCGCAGGGCCCATTCTAGATACTCAGGGTATCCTCCCTTGTCCGCGTCTATAAACGTGAGATCGAACGGCCCCTCACCATCCTCGAACATCCAGGCGAGCAACTCTCTTGCGTCCCCAACGCGCACCTCGACCACGCTTTCGAGGCCGGCCTCCGCGATGTTCTCGCGGGCAACCCCGACGTTGCGCTCGTCTACTTCGAGGGAGACCAACAGACCGTCTTCGGGGAGAGCACCAGCCAGGTGGATCGTACTGTAACCCCCGAGCGTTCCTATCTCCAGGATACGTCGCACGCCCGCTATCTCTGCGAGGAGCCGCAGCAACTTCCCCTCGGTCGGGGAGATCTGTATCTCTGGCAACCCGACCGCGCGCGACCGGCGCAAGGCACCCTCCAACGCCGGGTCCGGCGGGGCGAAGAGTTCCTCTATATAGGTGTCTATACGTAGAAGTAAATCCGTCGCGTCGTTCACGGAACATTTCCTCCAAAATCGAGGTTATCGTAGTTCACCGCCACCAGCGTGAGGCCCCGGGCCGGGGCAGCGGGACCGGCTTCGCTCCTCTCCGCACCGTCTAGTAAACGAGCGAAATTCGAGAGCCCACGGCTGCCGCTGCCAACCTCAAGCATCGTACCGACCAGGGCCCGGATCATCCCGTACAGGAAGGAGTTAGCAGTGATACCATAGACTAGCAGGTCCTCGCTCGCCTCCCACGAGGACTCTTCCACCGCGCGCACGAAGCGCACGTGGTGGCTCTTCGCCGGGGTGAAGGCGCGGAAGTCGTGCTTGCCCGGGACGAGCTGCGCAGCCTCGTAGAGCAGGCCGAGGTCCAGATGACGGGTGACGTGTACGGCTCGTAGCCGTTCAAGCGGAGAGCGGATAGGATCGTTCACCACTCGGTACTCGTAGCTCCGGCTCTTTGCATCCCTTCGAGCGTCGAAGTCCTCCTCGACAGCGACGCAGCGCCGGAGCGCCAGGTCCTCCGGGAGGACAGCCGTGGCCTTATAGGAGATCGAGGACGGGTCGAGTTTGGTCTCTGCCCCGAACGAGACGGTCTGCCCGGAGGCGTGCACCCCGGCGTCAGTACGTCCGGCAACGGTCAGCTTGATCGGCTGCCGGAGAACGGTGCCGAGGGCCCCAGTGAGCGTCTCTTCGACCGTGCGAAGGCCCGGCTGGGCGGCCCAACCCGCGAAGTCCCTGCCATCGTACTCTACAAGTCCGGCGAATTTCCCCAATCCTACGCCTTTCAAAAAGGCGAGAGGCCCGTCGTGACGGGCCTCTCGTTCGCGCACTTCCCGGTGAGGAGTTACGTCCCTACTCCTCCACGGTGTGGTTTACCAACTCCAGGTGGGCGGCTTCGGCACCGTCGCCGAGGCGCGGGCCGAGCTTGAGTATACGGGTGTAACCCGAGTTCCGGTCGTCGAGATCGGGGGCGACGTCCTCGAAGAGCTTCCTCACGATGCTCTTGTCCTTAAGGACCGCGGCCGCCTGGCGCCTGGCGGAGAGGTCGTCTTTTTTGGCGATGGTGACGAGACGATCCACAACGCCCCTGACCTCTTTGGCCCTCGGGACCGTTGTCTTTACACGGCCGTGCTGGATGACCTGCCCGGCCATCGTGGCGAGCATCGCCTTGCGGTGCGCGGCGTCTCGTCCCAGCTTGCGGCCTCTCTTGGCGTGCCTCATACTCCTTCGCTCTCCAGCGCGTAGCCGTACTCGATGAGCTTCGACCGGATCTCGTCTACGCTCTTCATCCCGAGGTTGCGGATGTTCATCAACTCCTCCTCGGTCATCGTGGCGAGTTGCCCAATGGTGTCCACGCCCTCGCGCTTGAGGCAGTTGTACGACCGGACCGTGAGCTCTAGGTCCTCCACGGGGCGTTCGTCGGTTATAACGGGACGACCGACCCGGTTCCGGGCCTCCGCTCGGGAGGGTCCCTCGTAGCCGTTCGTGAAAAGCCCAAGGATGTCCATTAGCTGCCGCGCGGCCTCCTGCACAGCCTGTCGGGGCCGTATCCTCCCGTCTGTGAACACCTCTATCCTGAGGGAGTCGAGGTCGGTGCGGGCGCCGGCACGCGTCTCGGAGACCGAGTAGTTCACCCTCTGCACGGGCGAGAAGATCGAGTCTACCGCCATCACCCCTATGGGGTCAGCATCGCTCTTGTTCTGCTCGGCCCGGACATAGCCCTGGCCCTTCTCGACCGTCAGACGCATCTCGAGACTACCGCCCTCGGAGACGCTCGCGATGTACGCATCCTCGTCCACCACCTCGACATCAGCCTTGATGTCTATATCCTTGGCCGTTACCTCGCCGGGCTCGCTCTTGACTATCTCCAGCTCCACCGCCTCGTCACGTTCGAGCCTGAACCTCAAGTCCTTGACGTTGAGGATGATGTCTACGACATCTTCCCTGATGCCGGGTACGGTCGAGAACTCGTGGCTTACACCCTCTATTCTCACTTTTGTCACCGCAGCCCCTTCGAGCCCCGAGAGCATCACCCTCCGCAAGGAGTTGCCTAAGGTGTGTCCCAAACCGCGTGGCAACGGCTCCGCCACGAACACCCCGCGGCGATCCTCTTCCTCTTCCACCCTAAAACGGGGTGACGCTATGTCTAACATCGTCAAATTACCACCTGCTTATAAAGGTTTTCGCCTACCGACTGTAGAACTCGATAATGAGCTGCTCCTCGACAGGCGTATCTATCTCATCGCGCCCCGGCGTGTGCAAGACGCGGCCTGTAAAGTTGTCGTGGTCCGCCTCCAGCCACGGCGGAACCGCCACCACGTTCTCGACCGCGTTCACTATCGGCTCGAGGTTCCGGCTCTTCTCCCGCACCGTGATCACGTCCCCCGGCTTCAAGACAGCCGACGGAATGTTGTGCTTACGGCCGTTAAGGAGGAAGTGCCCGTGCACCACGAGCTGGCGCGCCTGCGGCCGACTGGTGGCGAAACCCATCCGTAACATGACATTATCCATCCTGAGCTCCATGAGCCGCAAGAGATTCTCGCCGGAGACGCCCTGCATCCTGGTCGCCTTGTCGTAGGCACGGCGAAACTGCTTCTCGGAGACGCCGTAGTACCAGCGGGCCTTCTGCTTCTCCAGGAGCCGCATACCGAATTCAGTCTGCCGCTGACGACCACGTCCATGCTCGCCCGGAGGATAGGGCTTCTTCTCTAGCGGGTTCTTGCGCATATTGGAGAGCATGACCCCCGCGCGCCGGTCGCGCCTGCCCCTGGGTCCTGTGTAACGCGCCATGTGCTACCCTCTCCGCCTCTTAGGGGGCCGGCAACCATTGTGCGGCTGGCCGGTGACGTCCCGGATCGAGAGCACCTCTATGCCCATGCTCTGGAAGGTCCTCGCGGCCATATCCCGGCCCGAGCCATGGCCCTTGACCTCGATGTCCACGCGCCTGACCCCCTGATCCATCGCCTTATTCGCCACGCTCTCGGCGGTCATCTGGGCTGCGTACGGGGTGCTCTTGCGGCTCCCCTTGAAGCCCAAAGCCCCCGCTGACTCCCAGGCTATGACGTTGCCCTCCTGGTCAGTGACGCTGACGATAGTGTTGTTGAACGAGCTTTTTATGTGCACGATGCCGGTCGTTACGTTCCTGCGAACCCTGCGACGCGACCGGCTCGCTCCTCTGCGCTGCCCGCGTTGTTGTTGCCTCTGTCTACCCATTACCTGGCCTTCTTCCTCCCGCCTATAGACGGCTTTGGACCCTTGCGCTGGCGGGCGTTGGTCTTGGTGCGCTGCCCGCGCACCGGTAGCCCGCGGCGGTGCCGGATGCCCCGGTAAGAGCCTATATCTATGAGCCGCCGGATGTTCTCATTCGTCTCGCGCCGAAGATCGCCCTCGACCTCAACGTTCTGGTCTACGTAGGTTCTGATCTGGGCAACCTCGCCCTCGGCCAGATCGCGGATCTTCGTGTCCGGGTTCACGCCGGTCTCGTTGAGGATTTTTTTGGCCGTCGAGCGTCCGATGCCGTACACGTATGTAAGCCCAACCTCTACCCTCTTCTCGCGTGGCAGGTCCACACCCGCTATGCGCGCCATACCTCTAGCCCTGCCTCTGCTTGTGCCGCGGGTTCTCGCAGATTACCCGCAAAACTCCACGCCTGCGTATTACCTTGCACTTATCACAGACAGGTTTGACGCTAGCTCTCACTTTCAAACCCTGCTCCTCCTGCTCTTCTATCTAAACCTGTAGGTTATCCGTCCCCGGTCGAGATCATAGGGGCTGAGCTCTACCTTGACCTTATCACCCGGCAGTATACGGATGTAGTTCATCCGCATCCTGCCCGAGATGTGGGCCAAGACGTTGTGCCCGTTGTCGAGCTCTACCCGGAACTGTGTGTTGGGTAGCGCCTCAGTAACGGTGCCCTCTACCTCTATGACGTCTTCTTTAGCCAAGGACCTCCCTCGCTCGTATATGTTACGGGATGGCCGGAGCCAAACAAGTATGTTATCACGCGCACCCCGCGTCTCCCACCCCTTTAGGCCGCTGTAAGCACCCACGGACCGTTGTCGGTGACGGCGATGGTGTGCTCGTAGTGGGCGGCTAAGGAGTCGTCGGCGGTGTAGATAGACCAACCGTCCCATTCGCTGATGCGAATGTCGTGATCCCCGAGCGTTATCATGGGCTCTATGGCGAAGGTCATACCGGGCAGGAGGCGTGGTCCGGTGTCCGGTCTCCCGTAGTTGGGAATCTGGGGATCCTCGTGCATCTTGCGCCCCACGCCGTGCGAGACGAGGTCCCTTACTACCCCGTATCCCCGCGATTCAGCCAGGGCCTGTATCGCGTGGCCGATGTCTCCGAGCCTTTTGCCGACCCTAACCTGGTCGGTGGCCGTCGCCAGACATTGCCGTGTCGTGTGCAGGAGGCTCTCGACCTCCTGCGGAACCCCCCCAACCGAGACGGTCGTAGCCGAGTCGGTCACGAAGCCCTCGTAGCGAACGCCCACATCCAGGGAGATAATGTCGCCGTCCTTGAGCCGGTACGAGCCCGGGATGCCGTGTACGATCATGGCGTTGGGCGAAGCGCAGATGGAGCCCGGAAAGGCCGGGTAGCCCTTCTGGCCCGGGTAGCCCTTGAACTCGGGCGTACCACCGTGCGAGCGTATAAAGTCCTCGGCCATCCGGTCGAGCTCCTTGGTCGCGATCCCGACCTGAACGTTCTCTGCGAGCATCCTAAGGCAGGCGGCCGTGATTCTGCCGCCCTCACGCATCACCTCGAGCTCGCCCCTGCTCTTGCGGACGATCAAAGGCTACTTGTTCTCCCCGACGGCCTCAAGCACCTCCTTCGTCACCTCGTCAATATCCCTGCTGGCGTCGACGGTGACGAGTATGCCCTGCTCCTCGTAGTAGTCCTTTAAGGGCTCGGTCTGCTCGTGATAGGTCTTCAAGCGATTGCGGATGGCCTCCTCGGTATCATCGTCGCGCTGGACAAACGGGCCCGGATCCTCCTCGCTGCCCTCCTCCGGTGGCGGATTATGCTCGATGTGGTAGACCTCGCCCGTCGCCTCGCTCTGCCGGCGGCCCGAGAGCCGCTCGACGAGCTCCTCGTCCGACGCCTCGAGTACTACGACTTTATCGATCTTCTCATCGATCTCCTTAAGAGCCTCATCGAGCGCCTTGGCCTGCTCCTTATTGCGCGGGAAGCCGTCCAGGATCCAGGAATCGTTCTCGTCGAGGTAGGGCTTCGTCATATCGATGATGATCTCATCGGGGACGAGTTCGCCCTTGTCGCTGTACTCTTTTATCTTCTTCCCGAGCTCGGTCTCTTGCTTGATCTCGCTGCGCACAAGGTCGCCGGTCTCGATATGCGTGGCGCCGGTCTCCTCTTCCAACTTCGCCGCCTGGGTGCCCTTGCCGGCGCCCTGAGGACCCATCAGTATCACCCTCACCGCTGCTGTCTCCTCCCTTTCAAGAACCCTTCGTAGTTACGCATCATGAGCTGGCTCTCGAGTTGCCGAACCGTGTCCAGTGAGACACCGACCACGATTAGTATCGACGTGCCACCGAGAAAGAGCGTGTTACCCAAGTTCAAGCCGCTGGCGATAAGGTACGGCAAGACCGCGACTGTCGCCAGGAAGATCGCGCCGAAGAGTGTGATCCTGGTCAGCACGTTGTTTAGATACACCGCCGTCGGCTGCCCCGGGCGTATACCAGGGATGTAGCCGCCGCTCTTCTTGAGGTTGTCCGCCTGCTCTATCGGGTTGAACTGCACCGCTGTGTAGAAGTACGTGAACATCAAAACCAGGAGTGCGTATAGGACCAGGTACGGTGGGTCCCCCGGGTTGAAGAAGTTCGCGATCCTCGCCATGACGGAGCCCGGGTCTCCCCCGGCGAACTGGCTGAGGATGACCGGGAAGATCAAGAGCGAAGAGGCGAAGATGATGGGTATAACCCCTGCCATGTTGACCTTCAGTGGCAGATACGTTGTTCCACCCTGGCTCATGCGCCGCCCCACCTGGCGCTTAGCGTAGGTTATAGGTATCCGGCGCTGCCCTTCGTTCACGAAGACGATAGCTGCGATGATAACGACCGCGAGCACTCCGAGAATCACTACGGTTAGTACGTCCCCCCCTTCGTAGAGGGTCTGCACCGCCGACGGCGCCCGCGAGAGGATCGCCGCAGAGATGATGAGCGAGATGCCGTTACCGAGACCTCGCTGGGAGATAAGCTCCCCAAGCCACATGATGAGCATCGTGCCCGTCGTAAGCGTCAGCCAGATGAGATACAGGTCTATTACCGTCGCCTCGGTGAGAACCCCTGGGAACACACTCCCATTGCGGAAGAACAACACCATCGCCAGCGACTGGATGGCCGCCAGCACGAGGGTAAAGTAGCGGGTGTACTGCGTAATCTTCTGCTGACCCGTCTCGCCCTCTTTGGCGAGCTCCTGCAACCTCGGAATGGCGACCGTCATCAATTGCATCACGATCGAGGCCGTGATGTACGGCATGATTCCCAGAGCGAAGATGCTCAGGTTGTTGAACGCTCCGCCGGTAAAGACCCCGAAGAGGCCCGTAATCGCGTTGCCGCTTGTGTCGAGGCCGTTCTCAATGGCCTCCCGGTTCACACCCGGTAGGGGCACATGACATCCGAGCCGGTAAAGGGCGATTATGCCAAAGGTGAACAGGAGCTTGCGCCTGAGCTCCGGGACGCTCCAGGCGTTTCCTAACGCTTTTAGCATCTCACCGCTCCAGGACCTCGACGCTCCCGCCAGCTGCCTCTATCTTCTCTTTAGCGGCCTTTGAGAAGGCGTGCGCCCGCACCGTGACGGCCCGCCCGACCTCCCCGTCCCCCAGGATCTTGACCAGGTTGTCCTTCCTGCGAACCACCCCCGCCGCCTTGAGCTCCTCGACGCCAACCTCGTCTCGGTCAAGCTCCGCAAGCTCGCCGACGTTGACCGGAGCGTAGACCTTAGGGCGTGCGGTTGTGTGAAGCCCGCGCGCCATGCCCTTGAGACGCGGCAGCCGGCGCTGCAGGGGCATCTGGCCGCCCTCGTAGGCCAAGTGCGCCTTTGCACCCGAGCGGGCCTTGGCACCCTTGTGACCGCGGCCGCTGGTCTTGCCGTGCCCCGAGCCTGTTCCTCGTCCGATCCGCTTGCGGTCCTTTTTTGAGCCGGCGGCCGGACCGAGTTCGTTCAACCTCATTACTCCTCCACCTCCTCGACCTCGACCAGGTGACGTACCTTGTGGATCATACCGCGTATCTGCGGTGTATCGGTATGCACCTTGTGGTCCCGGATGCGCCTGAGGCCCAGGGCCCGGACCGTCCTTTTGTGATCCTGCTTCGAGCCGATGACGCTCTTTCTCTGCGTGATCTTTAGGGGGCTCATAGCGCGATCTTCACCCCCCGCGACTGCTCGATGGCGGCCTTGGAGCGCAGGTCTCTCAAACCCTGCTCCGTCGCCCGTACCAGGTTAATGGAGGTGGTCGATCCCAGAGCCTTTGTGAGCACGTCCCTCACTCCCGCGAGCTCTAGCACTGCGCGCACGCCACCGCCCGCAATAACTCCCGTACCCTCGGAGGCAGGCTTGAGCATCACCGACGAGCTCTCGAACTTGCCCAGAACCTCATGAGGAATGGTCGTGCCGCGCATCGGCACGTCGAACATCTCGCGTCGGGCTTTCTCCTGGCCCTTGGCTATCGCCGCAGGGACCGTGTTCGCCTTACCGAGGCCCACGCCGACTCTCCCATTGCCGTCACCAACCACGACGAGGGCGCTGAAGTTAAAGCGGCGACCGCCCTTGACGACCTTTGCGACGCGCCGGATCTCGACGACCCTGTCCTGTAAATCCGACCTGTCCTCACGCTGGGCGCGCGCCCGCTCCCGAGGCCGAGGCCTGCCATCGCTACGCTCCTTGGTGGTGCCGCCCCCCCCACGGGCGCCCCCGCGGGTGTCCATACCCCCGCCGCGGCTCGTCCCGGAAGGACCCTGTCCCCTGCTACCGCTTGCTCTCCGTCCCAATGCGTTATTCTCCTAAAACTTTAGCCCGCCGCTTCGGGCGCCCTCGGCGAGCGCCGCGATCCGGCCATGGTACTTGTTCCCGCCGCGGTCGAAGACCGCGGTCTCTATCCCGGCGTCGGCGGCCCTGCTCGCGACAAGCTCGCCGACCTTGCGTGCCGCGTCCGTACGGTCCTCCGCCCCCGTTACCTCCTGCGATCCCGCCGCCACTAGCGTGTGGCTCTCGAGGTCGTCTATAAGCTGGGCGTAGATATGCACATTCGACCGGTAGACGGAGAGCCTCGGGCGCTCCGCCGTCCCGAAAACCTTGCGCCGAATACGATTCCTGCGCCTGTTCTTCTGCCCTCTTTTGTCCAATACCGGCATTGAATCCTCCTGCTAGCTATCCGGCCTTGCCGACCTTGCGCCGGATCTGCTCGTCGTCGTAGCGAATGCCCTTACCCTTGTATGGCTCCGGCGGCCTTACCTTCCGGATCTCCGCCGCCTGCTGGCCGACCCGCTGCTTGTCTATGCCGCGTACGACTATGGTCGTCGCGTTCGGCATCTCGAAGTCTATACCTTCGCGCGGCGAGATGACGACCGGGTGTGAGTACCCAACCTGCAAGTTGATGTCCCGTCCTTGCAGGGAACCCCGGTACCCGACGCCCTGTATAAGGAGGGTCTTAGTAAAGCCGTCCGTAACGCCGGTGACGGCGTTTTGCAGCAGGGAGCGTGTAAGCCCGTGCATCGCCTTGTGCTCTGGCGAATCCGAGGCCCGCGTCAACACGATACTCCCGTTCTCCTCCCTTACCTCGACCCCGCGGCCCACGGGTACCGTCAGCTCGCCTTTGGGGCCTTTAACCTGTATCTCGCGCCCGGAGGTGTCTATCTCTACCCTGTCTGGCACCTCAACCGGTGCCTTACCGATTCTCGACATTCCTTCTCCTCCTAATATACGAAGCAGAGGACCTCGCCGCCGATGCCGGCCCTGCGAGCTTCGTGGTCGGTGAGGATGCCGCGCGAGGTCGAGAGGATCGCCACCCCCAGCCCATCGAGGACGCGCGGTATATTGGTCTGCTTGCGGTAGACGCGCCTGCCGGGCCGGCTCATACGCCTCAGGCCCCTGATCGCACGTCGCCCGTCGGGGTCGTACTTGAGCTCTACGACGAGCTCCTTTTTCGCGCCTTCTCCCCTCTCCGTGTAGCCCTCTACGTAACCCTGCTCCGTTAAGATACGGGCCATCTCGGCCTTCATCTTTGAGTGCGGCATCGCAACCATTTCGTGCCGGGCCATCCCCGCGTTGCGGATGCGGGTCAAAAAGTCCGCTATGGGATCGTTAACGCTCATAACCCTACCAACTCGCCTTCATTACACCGGGAACCTTCCCCTCGTGCGCCAGCTCTCTCAGGCAGATCCGGCACAAACCGAACTTTCGGTAGTAGCCGTGCGCCCTGCCGCACCGCTGACACCGGTTGTACTCCCGGACCTTGAACTTCTGCGGCTTCCGCTGCTTCACCAACAACGCTTTTCTCGTCATGAGAGTATCTCCCTAACTCGTCCG
>JALZFP010000060.1 GCA_030861485.1 Actinomycetota bacterium
GCCGGGAGCTGCTGCACGCCGCGCTGCGCTGCGACGAGGACCCGGGCGTCCGGGCGGTGGTGCTCGCTGGCTCGGGCAACTCGTTCTGCTTCGGCGGCGACCTAAAGGAGTTCTCCGAGCGGGGCGAAGATTTGCCCCGGCTCCTCAAGGAGCTTACCACCTACCTGCACGCCGCCATCTCGCGCCTGGCACGCATGGACCCGCCGGTAGTAGCGGCGGTTCACGGCGCCGCGGCCGGGGGAGGGTTTAGTCTGGCGATCTCCTGCGACCTCGTCCTCGCAGCCGAGTCGTCCCGCTTCGCCATGGCCTACTCCAAAGCCGGCCTCACACCGGATGGATCCTCCACGTACCACCTACCCCGCCTAGTGGGCCTGAGGCGGGCGATGGAGCTCGCCCTCACCGGCCGGGAGCTGTCCGCGCAAGAGGCCTTCGAGTGGGGCATCGTCAACCGCGTCGTGCCGGACGAGGTCCTCTCGGAGGAGGCCACCGGGCTCGCGGAGCGCCTCGCCGCAGGCCCGACGAGGGCACTCGGGGCCTCCAAGCGGCTGCTGCACGGGGGCTGGACGGAGACGTTGGAGACCCAGATGGAGCACGAGACACGAGCCATCGCCGACATCTCGCGCACGGCGGACGCCCGCGAGGGGATAGCCGCCTTCACGCAGAAGCGTGCGGCATCGTTCGAGGGCAACTAGCCGTCAGCTTCCGGCTTCTCTAGCTCCGTAGCACTTCGTCTTTCGTCGCTTTGGCCGACCACCGGCGGCTGGAAGCTCAAAATCGGGGCCGGCGCTTTAGAGGGCGGAAATAAGAGCGCCAGACCCGCCGATGTAGCGGTTGTATCAGTTATTCTCCGTAGAGGGCCTTTGGAGAGCCTTTGGAGGGCCGCTCTCGACTGCGTCAAGGGGGGGTTATAGAATAGAGAGGAGGCCGGGGGAGCACCCGGCCTCGACGATCTCGCCTTTACTCGGTAGCCCGGTATGGTATTAAGCCTGGCTGTCCTGGAGTTCGGCCTGGACGATCACACGCTGCGCGTAGTCGGGGAGCGTGCACGTCTGTAGCGTGATTATGTTCTTGCCCTCTATAGGCTCGGTCACGAACAGGTCCGTCGGCTCCACGTCGAGGGTTTGGAACACCTCGTAGGTGTACCTCCTACCGTTGGCGTCCTCGACAAAGATCTGGTCACCCACCACAACATTATCTATGTCCCAAAAGGCGAGGAAGCTCGGAGTATTCGGGTACCCGAGACGATGCCCGGCGATGTACACGTTGGCCTCTTCCTGCCACGGGAAGCCCGTGCCGTCGAGGTGGATGCCGGCGAAATCCCTGAGCGCATCCTCATCGTCGCCGAACGTATTCGGGATGGGGGAGTTCTTCACCCGCTCCATCTTGGGCACCGTAAGTGTCAGGGTCTCGTCCGACGGGGCGTTCGCCCGGTCTTCGGCGGTCTGCTTCTGCTCGGAAGAGGGGGCATCTGGAGCGACGGCCTCGTCGGGGGGCGCCGATTCGTCCGAGCCGCTACAGGCGGCCAGAGCCGCCACCACCGCCAGGACTGCTACCACCAACAGGAGCTTCCAAATGCGCACGCTCGCCACCTCCGTTGCTCTGCCTACCGGGACCGGCGACCGCGGAAAGGATTGTGCGCCGGTTTTCATGCAGCATACTGTATCAAAGTTTAATCGCGTTTCGTCAATCCAAGGTAGGGTTTTCCACTAACCGGAGGACGTGAGGGGTCCAGATCGGCCAGATTTTACAGAGGGTTAACCCGTCTGCCATAAAGGTGGTGCAAGGCGTGCTGGTGCACGGTTCCGGCGGTCTATTTCGGGCTCCCACCGGGTCGAAGAAGCATCTAACCCGATTGCCGCAACCCCCGGATGAAATCCTCGACGGTGTAAAGATACTCGGTCGAGCCGGGGTCGGGTCGCGGGTTAACGGAGACGAGGTCGAAGTTTCGCAGCACCTTCATCAGTTCCCCGATCTCGAGCCGCACCGCCCCCCATCCTTCGCCGGGGATCCTGGCCCGCCAGTGCATGTAGAACTGTTCGGCCTCCAGGACGCTCTCGAAGAGGCAGATCACCTCGCCCTCTCCGGCGCTGTAGGAGAGGTAGCCGGGTACGCCGCCCTCCATGCGTCCCAGCAGCACGTACCCCTCCCCCTCCCGCGGATGGTCGAACACCTAAACTCCCTCCGTCACGATAACCCTTCTTAGCGGCTCCCGAAACTTTTCGTGGAGGCTCAGTTAAGGAGCTTTTCCAAAGGTTCGTAGCGCAGGTCGTGGGCCTCGGCCACGGGCTGAGAGACGAGGGTACCCCCCATGGTCGAGAGGCCTTTGGCGAGGACCGGATCTTCCTGGGCTGCACCCTCCACGCCCTTGTCGGCTATCTCGACGAGGTACGGTAGCGTCACGCTGGTTAAGGCGAGCGTCGAGGTGCGGGCCACCGCCCCGGGGATATTAGCTACGCAGTAGTGGACCACTCCCTCCTCGACGTAGGTTGGGTCCGAGTGGGTGGTGGGGCGGCTCGTCTCGACGCACCCGCCCTGGTCCACGGCGACGTCCACGATCACGCTTCCATCCCTCATGCTCGCTACCATCTCACGGGTGACGATCTTCGGCGCTCTCGCCCCGGCCACCAGAACCGCGCCGATGACCACGTCGGCCCCCTTTACATAGGAAGCCGTCCTCGCCCTGTTGGGGATTACGAGATCCGCCCTGCCCTCGAAGATGTCGGAGAGGTAAGCCAGGCGCCTGGGGTTCGTGTCCAGAACGCTCACGATGGCCCGCATGCCCAGGGCTATCTTGGCGGCCTCGGTACCTACCACCCCGCCGCCAACAATGGTGACCCTTGCGGCGGGCGTACCCGGGACCCCTCCCAAGAGCAGTCCCGCGCCGCCCTGGGGGCTCTCCAGGTGGTGCGCCGCCGCCTGCACCGCCATCCTGCCGGCGACCTCACTCATCGGGGCGAGCAGGGGCAGGCTGCCATCCGGCAACTCGACCGTCTCGTAGGCGATGGAGTTGACCTTGCGCTCCATTAAGAATTCCGTAAGATCCTTGTCCGAGGCCAGGTGCAAGTAGGTGAAGAGCTCGTGTCCCTCCCGGAATCGGTCGTACTCCTCCGCAATAGGCTCTTTGACCTTCACAATCAAGCCCGCCCTCTCAAAGACCTCGTCGGTAGCGCCGACGATAGTGGCCCCGGCCTCGGCATACTCCTCGTCGTCGAAGCCAGCCCCCACCCCGGCCCCCTCCTCGACGACGACCTCGTGCCCGTGGTGCACGAGCTCCGCTACCCCGTCGGGCTGCATCGAGACCCGCATCTCGCCGTCCTTGACCTCTCTCGGAATCCCAACGACGGTAGCCATAGGACCTCTCCTTCCCACGAGTCTGTCTTTTCTCTGTCCGAACCTTTTACCCACAAGGGTTTTATCAGAGACCCGCGAGAGCGGTATACCGGAGGGAACGGTGGTACCCTTACCCCTGTACGACCGGCAAGGAGGGCTTCGCTGGCGAAGGCAAGAGCGCCGGAAAGGGTCGCGCCGGGGGTATACCGGGCATACGCGGTCGGTTTTCCTAACGCGGTTTCGGTCTTGCTGCTGGAGAACGATGATGGATGGACGCTCGTGGATACCGGCCTGGGGAGCAGCGTGGGGCGTATCCGCGACGCATTGGCTGCTCTCGGGGCGGAACCTCGAGACCTCAAGCGTATCTTCCTCACGCACCACCATACGGACCACACCGGCGGCCTGCCAGGCCTGCTGGAATGGTCGCCGGAGGCCGAGCTGGGGACAACGGAGCACGAGGCGGAGATCATCTCCGGCAGCCGCAGGCTCGACGAGCGTCCTAACCGCATCGTTCGCGCTCTCGACCGGCGGCTGCAGTTGTCGACGGCGCCGGTTGGCAAGGTACTGCGCGAGGGGGATCTCGTCTCGGGCTTTAGCGTGATCCTTACACCGGGACACACCTCAGGGCACGCCTCGCTCCTGCGCGACGAGGACGGTCTCCTGTTCACAGGAGATGCGTTCGGGGCGGTAGCGCTGCGTAGGATTCGGGTTGGGGTTGTGAAGATCTTCTGCACGGACCCCTCACTGGCGAAGCGCTCCGCCAAGAAGCTGCTCCAGGAGAAGTTCGACACCGTGGTCATGAGTCACGGCAAGCCCCTGTACACCGGCGCCCGTCAAGAGCTTAGAGAAGCAATCGCCCGCTGCAACTATGGGTAGGAGCGCCCCCAGGGTAGTATCGGATTCAAGCTCCGCTATACCCGCCGTAATCCTTTGTGTGCAGGAGGCTTGGTGAGCTTGTGGTAAGCCCGTTCTATAACCCCCGGGAGCGGAGACCGCGTGCCTTCTGGCGCCTGCTTTTGCAGCTTGCGCTGGTCCTTGGGATCGGCTTTGCGGCAGGAGGGTTGGTATCCGCGACGCTCGCCCTGTTCGGCTGGGCACCGTCCGGGGGCGGGGGAGCGGAAATCCTAGCCGGGTCGCCGATCTTTCTTGTGGCGAACTCCGTGGTCTCCTTGGTCACGGTGGTCATTAGCGTGTGGCTCGCGGGGCGCTTCCTGGATCGGCGGCGCTTCTCCGGCTTCGGGTTGAGGCTAGACCGAAATTGGTGGCTGGACTTCTGCTTTGGTCTCTCTCTGGGCGCTTTGCTGATGACGGGCATCTTTCTCGTGGAGCTGGCTGCCGGGTGGGTAACGGTCGTTGGCACGTTCGAGGCGACCGGTGGCGGGGAGTTCTTTCCCGCTATATTGATGCCGCTCGCGCTCTTCTTGTGCGTGGGCGTCTCCGAAGAGCTACTCTCGCGCGGTTACCAGCTCACGAACCTTGCCGAGGGCCTGAACTTCCCGAGCCTCGGAGGACCGAAGGTGGCGGTGATCCTGGCGTGGGCGATCTCGTCCTCCCTCTTCGGACTCGGGCACTTGGGCAATCCTAACGCCACGACCGTTAGCACCGTCAACATAGCCTTCGCGGGGCTCCTTTTGGGAATCGGATACATCCTCACGGGGAGGCTCGCCATCCCCGTTGGGTTGCACATCACCTGGAACTTCTTCCAGGGCAACGTCTTCGGCTTCCCGGTGAGCGGCCTCGAACCCGTGGGCGCTACGGTTCTCTCCACTGAGCAGGGCGGGCCGCCCCTCTTTACCGGCGGCGTCTTCGGCCCCGAGGCCGGCCTGCTTGACATCGCCGCGACCCTCGTCGGGAGCCTCCTTATCATCCTCTGGGTCCGTGCCCGCTCTGGCAAGGCTGCGACGGAGGCCTCTATCGCCGAGCCACCTCCCGGCCGTACGGAGGCTGCAAAAGCATCTGAAGACTGCTAGACGGGCGCCCACGATGGGCGTCGACCAGGATACCCGGCGGTAGAGCCCGGCTATCATTGCGGGGCGTCAGTAAGAGAGATTGCTCGGAGAGCATCGCTTGGGGGCTATGATGTTGGCCATACTCGTCTTCATCGGGGCGGAGGCCAACACCGGCTGGCTCGAAGAAGCCGTCGAACTCGACGAACGCGGCTTCATCCTGACGGAAAGAGCGCTAGAGCGTTCCGCGCTCGAGGAGAACGTGTGGCGAGGACTTTCGCGATAGCTGTATCTCCTGGAGACGAGCTTGCCGGCGTATTAGCCACAGACGAGGTGCGCAGCGGTTCGATCAAGCGGGTTGCCTCCGTCGTGAGCGAGGGCTCTATGGCGGTCAGGCTGCTCCATCAGTACGTAGCCGATACCGTGATGCCCGAACCACAGATGCTCATCCCCTTCTCACGTCAGAAGTTCGACGCGGAGACGGGAGACCTCATGGATAAAGAGACCCGCGACAGGCTGCGCCGTTTCCTCTCGGCGCTGGCCGAGTGGACCACCGGGCAGTCGGATGAACCGCTGAAAGCTCAC
>JALZFP010000097.1 GCA_030861485.1 Actinomycetota bacterium
GTCCAGGAGGGCGAGACCCTGGCAAAGAACATTCTCGCCGTTATAGACGGGAGGGAGGACGAACTAGAGCCGTTTGAGTACAAGCCCATGGGCCAGCTGGTAGAGTTGGGGAGCCAGTTTGCCGTGAACGACGTAATGGGCGTGAAGTTTAGGGGACTCCCGGCCGCCCTCTTCTGGCGGGCGGCCTACCTCTTTAAGCTGGAAAGCCCCGAGAATCGGGCCCGGATCGCGGCGGACTGGTTTTTGGACCTCTTCTTCCACCCGTCGGTCACCCAGATCCGGGGCCGTTAGCGAACCGTGCATAGATAGGGCGGGCTCCGTCTCAGAGTCTGACCCTATGGAGCACTTGCGCGAGAGGAGACGGTACGAGGACGCCAGTTAGTACTGCAACCAGCTCTGCCTGAGGCAAAAGAGCCCGCGTGCAAAAGCTTCGTCCCTTTTGTCTATACCTTCTCCAGCGCCTGCCCTATGTCCTCGATTATGTCCTCAGGATGCTCTATGCCCAAGGAGACCCGGATGAGGTTCTCTTCCACCCCGAGGCGCGCCCGGCGCGACGGGGAGAGCTCCCGGTGGGAGGACGTTGCCGGGTGTATAGCCAAAGTGTAGATGTCTCCGAGGCTCGGGGCCCTGACACACAACTCCAGCGAGTTCAGGAAACGAAAAGCCGCTTCGCGAGCCGTTTCGGTGCTCTCCACGGCGAGCTCGAAGGAGACGAGACCGCCGTTGCCGCCCAGAACGCGGCGGGCGACCTCATGGTCCGGATGGTCCTTCAGGCCGGGTTGGAACACCTTCGCCGCCTTCGGGTGGCCGGCGAGGTAGGCGGAGACCTCTTCGGCGTTCTCGCACTGGCGCTGCACACGCAAGGGCAGCGTCTTGAGGCCCCGGAGGGCGAGCCAGGCCTCAAACGGCGCCATCACGCCGCCGACGAGCTTGCGCAGTTGCTCCAGCGCCCCGTCATAGGGGACGTCCGCGACCACGACGCCCGCGGTGAGGTCGCCGTGGCCGGAGAGGTACTTGGTCGCGCTGTGTACCACGATATCCGCCCCGAGCTCCAGAGGGCGCTGCAGGCAGGGCGTGCCGAAGGTGGCGTCCACGATCAGGGTCGAGCCGGCGGCGCGCGTAATCTCCGCTATGCGCGGCACGTCGGCCACACGCAAGAGGGGGTTGGAGATGGTCTCTACAACGACGGCCCTGGGCTTTAGCTCCTCAACCTTTCTCTCGACCGCCGCAAGGTCGCAGGAGTCGACAAAGCGTGTCTCGGCCCCGCTCGCGCCGAAGACCTGAACCAGCAGCGTCGCGGTGGAACCGTAGAGCTGCTCGGCCGCGAGGACCGTCGCCCCGTTGCCGATCTCCGCCGCCATGAGCGCCCCGTGCATGGCCGCCATCCCCGAGGCGAAGGCGAACGCGCGTCCACCTCCCTCCAGGCTTGCGACCGCCTCCTCAAAGGCCGTGATCGTGGGGTTGCCATAGCGGGCGTAAGAGTAGCCCGGCTCTTCGCCGCCCAGGACCCGGTCGGTCTGCTCCACGTTCTCGTGGGCAAAGGTCGTGGAGAGGTGGATGGGGGTCGAGATCGGGTAGAAGCTCCCGTTCGTGCTACCGCTCGGGGTGCTGGGATCCTCCTCCTCGGGAGCGCCCTGACAGGGGGCGCGGCGTTCGCCGGCGTGGACGGCGCGGGTCTCGAAGCGGGCCGACTGTTTTTCCCGTATCTCCTTAGGCTCTCTCACGTGCCCTATACTACCCCACAGAACGGGAAAAGTTCCGCTAACGGAAGGAGCATAGCTTGGAGGACAGGATAGAGTATTTCGAGCGGATGCTGGCAGACAAACCCGGACAATCCGACTGGTCTCCTGACGCTTGCGAACGAGTACAATAAGGTCGAGCACCACGAAGACGAGGCGGCGGTCCTCGAACGCTACTACTAGTTCGTAAGAGCTGTAAATCCTGACACTATGACGCCGAGTGGTAGCGCACAAGATGCGTCCAACCGCCAGCAAAAAACGGCGGCTGGCGGAACACCTCGGCGGCGGTGGGGGATGCTTGTCGTAGTGTTTGGATCGGTAGTGGTAGCTGCGCTCGGAGGTTTCCTAGCCGTGCTCCTCCTGAGTGATCGACGCCAGGAGGCCTCAGAGCCAGCAGGCGTGCAGAGCTACGAGAACTTAAGCCGCACACACACTTACGATCCAGTTACCTACGAGCAGTCACCGCCTGTAGGAGGGGATCACACCGTCTGGCAGAACGCTGGCTTCTACGAGGAACCCATACCCAACGAGAAAGCCGTGCACACCATGGAGCATGGTGCTGTGTGGATCACCTACGCCCCCGACCTGCCTCAGGATCAGAAGGACAAGCTGAGGCAGCTTGTAGAGAGCCGGGATTGTCTGCTGGCGAGCCCCTACCCAGGCTTGCCGGCACCGGTAGTGGCTTCAGCGTGGGGAAAGCAGCTGCAACTTGGGAGTGTTGATGACCCCGGATTGCAGGAGTTCATTCGCGC
>JALZFP010000108.1 GCA_030861485.1 Actinomycetota bacterium
ATTGCTACACGTGCGTGAGGGGCGGGAACACCAGGCGCAAGCTGTACAACGGCGTCAGCAGGCTCAACCTGCGGCACCCGCAGTGGGCGTGGTTCAGCCTCTTCTCCGTGTTGCTGACCGACGTGTATTTCAGGCTCATTCAGGCGGGCGTCATACCCGACCTGACGATTTTCGGGTAGGTGGTGGAGTTGCAGAGAGACGAAAACGGGCGCCGCGAGGACTACGAGGTTCGCGAGCACGACGTCCTGATTATCGGCGCGGGAGGCGCGGGCTTACGAGCTGCGGTCGCTGCGGCGGAGCACGGGCTCTCGGTCGGCATAGTCACCAAGAGCCTGCTCGGCAAGGCCCACACGGTCATGGCCGAGGGCGGCATGGCGGCGGCGCTCGGGAACGTCGACCCCGACGACTCCTGGCGGCAGCACTTCATGGACACCATGAGGAGCGGCAAGTTCATAAACAACTGGCGTATGGCCGAGATCCATGCCAAGGAGTCCCCCGACAGGGTCTACGAGCTCGAGCAGTGGGGAGCGCTCTTCAACCGGACGCCGGAGGGCAAGATCTCCCAGCGCCCCTTCGGCGGCCACACGTACCGCAGGCTCTGTCACGTTGGCGACAGGACGGGCCTGGAGATGATCCGAACCCTCCAGGAGAGGACGCTGGCGACCGAGGCCCAGGTCTACATGGAGACCACGGTCACGAGGCTCTTCAAGAATGATGAGGGGCGCGTCGTGGGGGCTCTGGCCTACACCCGCGAGTCGGGACGCTTTATACACTTCAAGGCGAAGGCGGTCGTGATGGCGACCGGCGGCTGGGGCCGCAACTACAAGGTGACCTCCAACTCCTGGGAGGGGACCGGGGACGGAGCAGTCTTGGCCTTCGACGCCGGGGCTGAGCTCGTGGACATGGAGATGGTGCAGTTCCACCCCACGGGGATGGTCTGGCCTCCGGGTGTGCGCGGCCTGCTCGTCACCGAAGGCGTGCGTGGCGAGGGCGGCGTTCTGCGGAACTCCGAGGGTGAGCGGTACATGGAGAACTACGATCCCGAGAAGATGGAGCTCTCGACGCGCGACGTGGTCGCCAGGGCCAACTACACCGAGGTCACCGAGGGCCGGGGAAGCCCGCACGGCGGGGTCTACCTGGACATCACGCACCTCGGATACAACGGCATCATGAAGAAGCTCCCCACCATGTACGAGCAGTTCAAGAATCTCGCCGACATCGATATCTCCCAGGAGCCGATGGAGGTCTTTCCGACCATTCACTACGTCATGGGCGGGATCAAGGTGGACGCCGAGACCTGCGAGACGAACGTGCCGGGGCTCTTCGCTGCCGGTGAGTGTTCCGGAGGATTGCACGGGGCCAACCGCCTCGGTGGTAACTCGCTCTCAGACCTACTGGTCTTCGGTCGTCGGGCGGGTGAGGGGGCCACGGAGTACGTCAAGTCCAACGGCTACTCCACCGAGATAGATTCCTCCCAAATCGACACCGAGAAGCAGCGCGTTCTGGAGCCGTTAGAGAGGCAAGACGGGGAGAACCCCTACGAGCTTCAGCAGCAGGTCCAGGAGGCGATGATGGAGCACGCCAACCTGATGCGCAACGAGGAATCCCTGCAGGAGGGGCTCGAGAAGATCCTGGAGATCAAGGAGCGGGTGCCGAACGTCAAGGCCCAGGGCTCGACGCTCTTCAACCCGGGCTGGCACGCCTCGCAGGACATCCGGTACCTTACCCAGATCTCCGAGATCATCCTGCGCACGGCTCTTGAGCGCAAGGAGCGGCGCGGGGCGCAGTGGCGCCTCGACTATGATGGTCCGAGCGACGAGTTGGGTAAGATAAACTTTATCGTCACCAAGGGTGAGCAGGGAGAGATCGATATCGAGAGGCGCGAGATAACGCCGATGCCGGAGCACCTCTCCAGGCTCTTCGACGAAGAGGGAGACGCACAAGTCTCTGACGAGCATGGTGGAGAGGAAGAAGGGAAAGAGAGCCAGTTCTAAGGCCGCGGACGGCCCGCTACGCGCCGTCTTGAGAAGGAGCTAAGATGAGCAACGAAGACGGTAGGCAGGACACCAAGCAGAAGGAGATGAGCTCCAAGGCTCACGCCGACGTTCATCAGGACGAGACCGATGCCGCCCAGGGCACCACGAGGCTGAAGATCTTCCGGGGCGACGCGACGGGCGGGGAGGAGGTCGAGTACGAGCTACCGGCCGTCGAGGGCATGGTTGTCCTCGACGCGGTGCTGTACATACAGGCGCACCAGGCCGGGGATCTTGCGGTGCGCTGGAATTGCAAAGCCGCCCACTGTGGTTCGTGCAGCGCGGAGATAAACGGTAAGCCCAAGCTCCTGTGCAAGACGCGGGTCGAGGAGTACGAGGGGCAGGAGATCCGGGTCCATCCCCTGCGGGCCTTCCCGGTGATAAAGGACCTCGTCTCAGACGTGAAGTGGAACTACGAGGTGGCGCGCTCGACGATACCGTTTACCACGGACGAGCAGGCACCATTTATCATGTACGAGGAGGACGTGGAGAGGCTCTACGAGCCGAAGAAGTGCATCGAGTGCTTTATGTGCCAGGACGTCTGCCACGTCTTGCGCACTCACCACAAGCACGCTGAGTTCGCGGGGCCCCGCTTCTTCGTGCGCAACCAGTGGCTCGAGATGCACCCCAAGGATACCGAGAGCCGCCTGGAGTACCTCAAGGAGGGTAGGGGTGGCATAGGGTACTGCAACATAACCAAGTGCTGCACCGAGGTCTGCCCGGTCGATATTCACATAACCGACAACTCCATTATCCCTTTGAAAGAGCGCGTCGCCGACGAGTACTACGACCCGGCCAAGTGGCTGATGCGCAAGATCCGGGGCCGCAGGAGCCCGAAGACCGGCCAGATCATCGGGAGGAACGGTAACTAGAGTGAACGGCTAGAGGTAGACGACGGCTGCCTCACCGTGGGAGAGATGCATCGTCCCGAGAGAAAGAGAGCGGACGACGGGCTTCGAACCCGCGACCTCCAGCTTGGGAAGCTGGCGCTCTACCAACTGAGCTACGTCCGCGCGGGTACCCATTCTAACATGCGAACGTAGCTCTATCTCTACGGTGACCCCATCGGAGTACAAGTTTTGCCCCCGCTGCGGTGGCCCTCTCGAAGGGCGCGAGATCAAAGCAGGCGAGCCGGAGCGGCTGGTGTGCTCAGAGTGTGGCTTCGTCTTCTACCAGGGACCGAAGCTGGTCGCGGGGGCGCTCTTCGAGATGGACGGGGGGATAGTACTTGTCCAGCGCGACATAGAACCAGGCTACGGCAAGTGGACGTTCCCAGGTGGGTTCGTAGAGCGGGGAGAGGTGACCGAGACCGCCGCCGAGCGCGAGGTCCTGGAGGAGACGGGGCTGGAGATCGAGGTGAGAGAGATCGTCGGCCTCTACTCCTATGAGGGCCAGATTCCCGCCATAGCGGTCTTCTCGGGACGGGTTACCGGCGGAAGGCCTGAGCCGCTGGACGAGACGATGGCCGTGGAGGTCTTCTCTCGGGGCGGCCTTCCGTGGGACGCACTGGCCTTCCCGAGCACGGAGCACGCGCTGAAGGATTATCTACGCAAGTTCTAGCGCGAGGTACCGGATAATGCCTTCTTTGCCGCTTCCACTATCTCCTCCTCCCCCACAAGCCGCCCGAAGCCCGGCTCTTCCTCGGCCGAGGCCATAGCCCCTTCCGCCGGGCCGACAAAGGAGTGGCCCCAGCTCTTTAGCGTCTCAACGTTGCGCTCCGTGGCGGGGTTGCTCCACATCTCCGGGTTCATAGCGGGCGCCCAAAGCACCTTCCTTGCGCCGGCGAGGATGGTGGCGGAGAGAAGGTCGTCGCCGAGGCCGATGGCGGCGCGGGCCATCGCGTCGGCGGTGGCGGGGGCGACGAGTAGAAGGTCGGCCCAGCGCGCCAGGGACACGTGCTCGACCCGGCCCGACTCCTCCCACCAGGTCTTGTCGGTATGAACGTGCTCCCCGGTAGCAATAGACAGCGTTTCTTCCGGGATGAAGCGGAAGGCCGCCTCGGTGGCTATCGTTCTTACCTCGTGGCTCTCTTCTCTCAGGCGACGGATGACGCCCGGCGCTTTGTACGCCGCGATTCCGCCCGTCACGCCTACCAGTACGTTTGCCACACCAACAGTATATCCTCGCTAAGATACACTGCTATGGAGAAGACCTTAAAGGGCAAGGTGGCGATCGTAACCGGAGCCTCCAGCGGAATCGGAGAGGCGACAGCGCGGGCTTTAGCTGGGCGAGGCGCCGCCGTCGTGCTGGCGGCCCGCAACGAGGAGAAGCTCCGGTTGCTGCAACGTGAGATCCTCGCCGGTGGCGGCCAGGCGTTGGCCGTGAAGACCGACGTTGCGGACGAGGCCTCGGCAAGAGGTATGGTCGAGCGGGCAGTAGAGGTGTTCGACTCCTTAAATATCCTGGTGAACAACGCGGGGCTGGGGCTCTCAGGGCGCGTTGAGGACTTGCGTTCAGAGGACCTGCGCTACCTCTTCAAGGTGAATCTAGCTGGGCCCTTGCACTGCGTGCAGGCGGCCCTGCCGCACATGCGGCGGGGGGGACGTATCATCAACGTCTCTTCGGTGTTGGGGAAGCGGGCGATCCCGAAGGTCGGCGGGTACTGCGCCACCAAGTCCGCCCTGAACGCCCTCTCCGACGCTCTGCGAGTCGAGGTGGCGAGCCGGGGCATCACGGTCACGAGTGTGCACCCGGGGACGACACGCACCAGTTTCCGGGAGAACTCTCGCCGGACGAAAAGCGAGGAGCGCGGGTGGCGGCCCAAAGGCGTAACGCCCGAGAGAGTAGCCGAAAAAATAGTGCACGCTGCCGAGAAGGGTTGCCGGGACGTGTACGTGACCTTCCAGGATAGGCTCTTCGTGGCCGGAGCGACGCTTGCCCCAGGTCTCTTCGACCTCGTGCTCCGCTCCTGGGCAAAGCGTTAGAGCCCTTGAGCTTTGAGGAGAGTGCACTGAAGAGGCTCCGGCGCTACCGCGAGGAGGCCGAAGTCTCTCTGGAGGTTCGGCGTAGCATCGAGGAGACAACCCGTCGCTTCTCCGAGCAGCTGTTCGAAGGACTCGAGTACGCGGCTGCTTTAGGGCGTAGGTCAGGTTTCGGTATGGAGGTCGAACGCGCTAGGGAGGTACTCGTCCTGCGGGTTGAGACCGCCCCCGGTACCGGAGCGCGCCTTACGCTCGGGTTGGTCGTAGGTACCGCGGCGGAGACGGACGAGGGCCTGATGCACGAGGAGCTTAGTCGCTACAATCTCGACCCGTCAGGCTACTCGGGCCGTATCCTCGGCTGGTCTGAAGAAGCGGGGGAGGAGCCCTGCCAGATCTTTGCTGTGTACCGGGACGGCGTGTGGAAGACGAAGGGGCTCTTTGTCTCAAAGGCCCGCGGGCGGGTGGACGACTCCGACAAGGTGTTGAACGGCTTCTGCTTGCGGATAGCCGGGCGGCTCGTGGATCTCGCGGCGCTCACCGGTGGCGTGGGAAAGCGATGGGGACCGGAGCCTTATGCTCTCCAGGATTTCTTGGCGGGCAAGGAGTACCCAACAGAGGTGCGCTGGCCCCTTTAAGCGTGTCAGCTCTCAAACTCCTTCACTGAGCGAACCTTGTAACCCGAAAGGCCGCTACTGCTCACGGCCTCATCAGCGGAGACCAGGAGACCGTGACGGACGAGGTCTTCTAGGGCTCCGGCTATCTCTTCGACAATAGAGTTCTTGAGGGTGCCGCAAAGGTCTTTACGGTTGATCTGGCCGTGACCCAGGTAGGAGCAGAGACCAGCGTAGAGGACCTTGGAGGCGGGGGAGAGGGGGAGCGACCAGACCTCCGGTTCGTACCAGAAGTTGCCCACGCCGACGGCATTCTCCGGGCGCGCTTCACGAGCGTCGTATAGGAGCGTGACCTCTGGCAGGACGGTCTCTGCCTTCATCGCAGCACGGTGCGCACCGTCTCGCCAACAGCGGGGGTGTGGATCTTATAGTTCGGTGCCAGGCGGTAGGCGAGGTCGCTTATACGCCGTTTAGAGCCGTGGATAAGGATGATCTGGCGTGGCTTTAACCTTCCGCTGATGTCGAGCAGGTCCTCCTGGGTGCAGTGAGCGGCGAAATTCACCTTCTCGACTCGCCAACCTTCTTCCTCGCCGGGGGCGCGAGACGCGCCGTAGGAGGCCTGGGCGTTGGATGGCAAGATCACGGCGTTCGTTGGATCGTCCTGCAAACGCCTGCGGTAGAACGCGCTCGCTCCGCCCTGCATCGTCACCGGCGAGGCGATTATGGCACAGGGGTTCGAGAGTATCCGCTCGCGTGCCTTGTCATCATTGGCGACCGCCCGAATGTTCTCCCCAAAGAAGAGCTCCCTCGGGTCCGTGTGCTGCAGGTAGGGCTTCATGTAGCCGAGTTGTTCGGCATACAAACGCTCGGAGGTCGTTACCACCGAGCCGTCAACGTAGATAAAGACATTGCGGTCGAGTCCGTACTCCTTGCCGTAGTGCTTGAGCCCGAGGATTATCTCCTGCGCCTGGCCCAGAGCATACGTTGGGATCAGGACTATACCCTCACGCTCCACGGTAGTCTCGTTGATTACCTCGATCATAGTCCGCACTGACTCGCTGAACGGTTGGGGCTTCTGGTCCGCCAGCGTGGCTTCCATGATGAGCAGGTCTATGTCCTCAACGTCTGGGAGACGTGCTGAGGGAATCGAAAAATGGTCCTCGAGCGAGATGTCCCCGGTGTGAAACACAGTTGCCGAGCTGGTCTCGAAGAGGACGCTAGCCGCCCCCAGAATGTGACCGCTCTCGGTGAGCGTAATGCGCGTGTCCCCAACCTTTATGGGTTGGCCGAACGGCACAGGAGAGAGACGCCTCTTTACCTCACTCAAGGGTACTCCACCGGACAGGCCTCCGCCCATCGCCGCGTGGTCGTTAAGTGCCGCAGCGATGAGCCTCGCTGAGGGAGGCGTGCAGTAGATCGGCACGTCCGGCTGATCCCGCACCAGGAGCGGTAACGCCCCGCAGTGGTCGAGGTGGGCGTGCGTGACCACGGCCGCATCGAGCCCTTCTAGCTCCTGGAAATTCGGCGCCAGGATGCCCCGGCCATCAGGCCTTATGCCGGCATCCACCAGAACCCGCGTACGCCCGAAGTCCAGAATGTGGCTGCTACCGCCTACCTCGCCCGCCCCGCCCAGAGCCTTGAACGAGAGCGTCGGCCAGGGCTTTGCGCGAGCAACGAGCCCCGTTCGCGCATCATGACCCACTACCTCCTCGCTTGAGAGATCGCCGTCCGGGGCGGCCATCTTCCCCGTCACACTCAGGGCCGAGAGCGTGTTCACGCCGCCGGCGTCGCGAGTAACGACACCGGCGGCTCGGGACGATGAAGGGTCTGGATCTTCGGCGGGATCTTCGGTGTTGCGCCTGGAAGAGCCTGAGGATCGGCTGGACGTTCGGGCCGCCGGGCGGGTCTCACGCAGGTCGGCGTGAGCGCGGAGCACGCTGCCCATGAACTCCATCAGCTGGGCGGTCTGGGCCGTGGTGTCCAGGGAGGTGGGTAGGGCGTCTACCTCGTTTTTGACCGCCCGGATAAGGAGCTCCCCGAAGCCCTCGTCGGTAAAGCGGGCGTTCTTGAGGGCATCACGGATTCTGTCCCGTTCGACAACAACGCGCCCCAACTCCTCGTGCAGCTCCTCTAGGCGCTCGGCGGCAGAGGAATAAGCCTTCCGCTCGCCCTCGAGGATGCGCTCGAGGTGCCGGGCCCTGCGCTCGAGCTCGGCAACCTTCTCGCTCATCTGGCTCCGGAGATTTAGCGCCGCCGCTGCCCTTTCTTCGACTTTCTTGGCTTGTGTCTCCGCCTCGTCCTTCTCACCGCGCAAGACCTCGATCTCGCGCCCCAGAGACTCGGCCCGCTCGTTGGCGGCCCTGGAGGCGAAAGAGAGCCGCTCGTTCTCACGCTTCAGGCCCTCCAGCTGCTCCTCAAGACCGGCGATGTGGGCGTTCTCCGTGGCCTGCTTCTCGGCCCTCTGATTCTCGTCGCGCCAGGCCGAAGTAAGGGCTTCCACGACCCTCTCTTCGGGCTCGGTCTCGCCAGATAACACCGCTAGTAAGAGACCCTCCGTGGTGTGTGCCGCGATCACTTCCTCGAGGTCCGCAAGGTCGAGCTTCTCGACAGCTTCAAAGGTCTCGGGGGGAATCTGCTCTCCCACGGCGGTGCGGAAAGCGCCCCAGGCGGCGGCGTCGTTCAAGATCCTCCTGGAAACACCCTTGAGTATCGCTGCGCTGCCGCCGGACTTGCGGGTCAGGGCGTCGGCCTGGATGCCCCTGGGTAGCAGGGCCTCGTCGAGACCGGGGATGCTTTTGCAGAGACCAGCCAGTGTCTTCCTCGTGTCCAGCCTGGCGAGGCGGCGCTGCACGAGCTCCTCCGGAAAATCCTCCGGTGGCAGAAACCAGGATAACGCCTGTTTCTCGTCCCCTTTAGGGACGTCTGCTCCCTCAGTTCCTCCGTCTTTGGGTATAGGATCTGACATGGTATCTCCTAATGCGAATGTTATTTTTCTCCCACGCTCTCATACGTCCAGGATTTTATCATGGGCTTCTTTTGAGCCTGTTGCTGAGCTTCTTTCGAGCGCGGGTTTGTTTTAAACTTCTCGCATCGTGTATGAGACGGCGACGAACGAGGCAAGGGTACTGGCGCACTCGCCCGGACGGTATCCGATCCTCGTTGTGGAACTCTCACCAGGCGAGCTGCGAACGTTCTACTATGAGACTGGCTACGACCCGGAGCAGACCAAACCGGTAACCGAAGATTGGCTCCGGGAGAACGCGATAGGCCGCCACAGCTTTGTCGAGGTGGATCCGCCCTACGAGCTTCCGGTCTCGTCTCTTAGGGACTACGTCCGCAAGAAGCTCCTCAAAGAACCTTGACGTATGAGGCTTTGGAGAGCTTCGATGCTCCGATCAGGGTCCGTTAGTTGTCCTTCTTACCCTTGCCCTCGCTCTTACTCTTGCTGTCGCCGCTTTTATCCGCTGCTGGTGGGGGCGACGGAGGTGGGGGAGGAGGCGCTGCCGCCGGTCCCGAACTCTGTGTGATGGTTACGGTCCTCGAGTAAGGATCTAGGAGTGTGCCGCCCGCAGGGTCGGTCGAGAGCACAGT
>JALZFP010000173.1 GCA_030861485.1 Actinomycetota bacterium
CTCGAGGCCTACGAGGCCTTCGACCAGCGGCGGCCCGGCTGGATAAAGGTCGAGCTCGACCCGGCCGCGTAGCACGCCCTATCGCGTAGAAAGGCCCTAGCGGGCGCATGTGCATAACCGCGTACACTCCTCGTCCTCAGGTGGAGAGTAGAGTAGATCCTTCTCGGCAGGTATCATAACGGCACGAGCTTGTATGGATGCGAGGGCTTCTTTGTAGCTTCCGTCAAAGAGGACGTCTCGCTCATGTGGCCGTTCTGTGCCAGGCCCAGAGCACAGTGGGAGGGTTGTTTGCGTTGTGACGGCCTAGGAAGAAGTCCTCCCAGAAGCTGACGAGACAGTTCTCCAGAGATTCTCTAGAGAGGAGAAGCCAAGCTCTGTATACAACCGGTCTCAGTAGCACTTTGGTATCTCTTTAGATGCGCAAGCCCTTAAACTCTGCTTCAACGACATCGTTGATTGGGCATCTGCAAGATTGAGACGATAGTAGCGTTGTAGGTGGTACAGCGGTCCCCACGTTGTCATAGGCCCCCGATAAACCCCACGCCTCGAGTAGCGCTTCCGTGTTCTGTTAGCATACTTTTCATAGGGGGCGGGTGTTCGAAGGTTAAGACGACAGCCTGTTGTCGAGCATGTTCGACAAGCTGGTAAAGTGCAAGTTCGGGAGCCTCAGATCTCTGCTGTAAGCAAGTGGCGCCAGACCCGGCTTTGTAAGAACATGAAACCGAGAAGGGGAATGCGGCGTAGGTCTGAAGGAGGAGAGCAATGCCTGAGGAACAAGTGGTTCACGTCGATCCGTTCAGGCCGCTCGGTGAGGAGCCCGGTACGGGCCACAACCGCTGGCATGAGGCCATCGAGCCGGTGGTGGAGGTGGATCCGGGCGATACCGTTATCTACGAGACACGCGATGCCTTCGACAGTCAGTTGAGCTGGGGATCGACGGAGGAGGACGTCGCGGGGGTAAACCTGAACCGTGTGCACCCGTTGACCGGGCCCGTATACGTGAAGGGGGCGGAGTCGGGAGACCTCTTAGAGGTGGAGATTGTAGAGATCGAGGCAGACCCTTGGGAGCAGTGGGGCTATACCATTCAGGTACCGGGCTTCGGCTTTCTACGAGACGAGTTCCCCGACCCGTTTATCGTCCACTGGCGACTACACGGTAACGAGTACGCCGAGTCGGAGCAGTTGCCCGGCGTGCGCATCCGTTGCAACCCGCACCCCGGCGTACTAGGGTTGGCCCCGAGCGCCGAGCTACGCCAGCGCGCCGCAGAGAGAGAGGCGGAGCTGGCCGAGCGAGACGGGTTCGCCCTGCCGCCGGAACCATCGGATGCCGTGCCCGCAGAAGAGTCGCTCGCGGCCCAGGGACTTCGCACCATCCCGCCACGCGAGACGGGCGGAAATATAGACATCAAGCAGATCTCGCCGGGCACTACCGTTCTGCTGCCGGTGTACGCGGAGGGCGGACTCGTCTCGACCGGCGACGTGCATTTTGCGCAGGGCGACTGCGAGGCTTGCGGGACGGCGCTCGAGATGCGCTCTCGCGTCCACCTGCGCTTTGGGGTCCGCAAGGGCGAGGCCGAACGGCAGGGGATACGGGACCTGCAGTTCTTCCGGGACGACTACTTTACCAGGCCGGAGATGGCCGTCCCGCGTCGGTTCTACGCAACCACGGGGATCAGCCTCCGCAAGGATGGCCAGAACGAGAGCGAGGACCTGACCCTCGCCGCCCGCAACGCGCTCTTGAACATGATCGAGCATCTGGGAACGCGAGGCTTTGACCGCCAGCAGGCCTATGCGCTCTGCAGCGTGGCGGTGGACCTTCGCATAAGCCAGACGGTAGACGTGCCGAACCTGTCGGTGAGCGCACTGCTCCCCTTGGACATCTTTATGTAGCCTCGGGCCGTCTCCCGCGCTCGCTGGCGAGGATGGTGGGGATTGCGAGGAGGAGCAGGGTGATGGCCGCGGGTGGGAGGAGGGCGTAGCTCTCCAGAGCATCGCGCAGAACGCCTGCGGCCAGAGGACCACCGGCGGTGGCGAGGGCGAGGAGGGTGAACTGGAGGCCCATCAGGCGGCCGTAGAGCGGTCCACTGAAGTGGTGGCTCATGATCAGGGCACGCATCGGCAGTACTGCGCCAAAAGAGATCCCGAAGAGCCCCACGTACAGGTAGAGCCACAGACGTTCTACCGAGCCGGGTAGAACGGCCGCGGAGAGGCCGATCCCGAGGAAGATGCCCGCAATGATGAAAGAAGGGCGTAACCGGTCCCCGAGCATGGGAAAGAGTAGCCGTCCCGGCAATCCCACGAGCCCCACGAGCCCCGCCGCGACCGCCGCCGTCCTCGCCGAGAGTCCTAACTCCTGCAGGTAGGCCACCTGGTGGAAGAGCAGCGCGAAGATCGCCGTGAACCCTAGAAAGTAGGAGATGCTCACGAGCCAGAAGGTGCGGTTCGCGTGCCGGAAGCTCGCTACGAGCGCCGCGTAGGTTCCCTTCAGGTCGAGCTTCTGCCGTCGCGTCTCCTCCCGCGGGCGGTCCCTTAAGAACAGGAGCGCGAGGGTGCCGACGGTTACTAGCAGCACCGCGGCGAGGGTAAACGTAGCACTCCGCCAGCCCAATCTCTCGATTAGGTTGTGGGTGAGGGGTATAAAGATGGGGGACGAGAGACCTGCCAGGAGGGTGAGCACTCCTACCGCCGTCCCGATGTTTCTCTCTGCAAACCACTGGTCTATGGTCACGTAGGCGGGTTCGTAGAGGGTGCAGGCCATCGCCGGGCCGAGGAGCAGTGCCCACGCGAGGAGGATCTGCCAGCCGTCCGTCGCTACGGAGAAGGTAGCGAGCCCCGCCGAGCCCATGATCGCCCCTGCAAAGAAGATTCGTCGCGAACCGGCCACGTCGCACAGCGTTCCGACGAGGGGGGCCAGGGCGCCCGAGACCACCACCCCGAGGCCCAGGGCGCCGCTCAGGAGCGCCGGTCCGAACTCTCCTGCTGCGGCGTCCGCCCCGAGCAGGACGCTAAAAGCATAGTAGGTTGTGCCGTAGGAGACGTTGGTGATCGCCGCGAGGACGAGCACCATGACCCATCGGTACCGTCCTCCGTTGGACGAGGCTTCAGTGGTCGTGGCCGCAGTGTCCCCCATGGCTTGGCCGGTGCCTCTTGCCGGGTAAGGCGCTGCCCGCCGCAGGGTGCCGTACCACCTCAGGCTGGTGAGCGCTCTTCTCGGCCCGGTCTATCGCGTTCGAGAGAGCGGCGGGCGTTCTCCTGGTGCTGGGCATCGAGTAGATCCGCCTTGCCTCCTCTCCGCAGGAGGGGCACATTACAGGGTCGCCCGCCTCCGCGAACGAACGCCGCTCCTCGAAGGGTCCGCAACCCTCACAA
>JALZFP010000196.1 GCA_030861485.1 Actinomycetota bacterium
GGCAGGATAGGCGTCTCGGGTGGGAGATCAAGGAGATGCCGGAGGGAGTTGTAGAGCGCCTGGGCTCTCCTTCTTTTCTCCTTGGGGCTGGCCTCAAGGTCGGGGCGACCGACTCCGTCTACGAAGAGCGTATCTCCGGTGAAGAGCGCTCGATCGTCCAGCAGGTAACTGGTGCTCTCCGGGGTGTGTCCCGGCGTGCTTAGCGCCTTCAGCTTCGCCGCGCCCACTTCCAGGACGTCCTCATTCCGTACGGGTGAGAAGGCGAAAGAGACCCGGTCCTGCTCGGGCAAGTACAAGGGCGCCTCGCTCTGCTGTGCGAGCCTCCGCGAGCGCGAGAGATGATCGGCGTGGATGTGAGTCTCCAAAACGCCCATGATCTTCCAGGCGCTATCATCGACTATCTCTAGATAAACCTCGGGTTCGAGGGCCGCGTCGATCACGACGGCCTCGCTCTCGGATTCGACGATGTAGGAGAGGCATCCCTTGCCGGTGCGCCTGACCTGGACGACCCGTGCTCGGCTACCCTCTACGGGCACCTCGGCCGTGTTCCAGGCCAGGCTCCAGGCCTTCATCCCGCCCTCCAAGGAGACCGCCTGGAGCCCACGGTCGCGTAGCTGCTCTGCAGCGATAGCACTGGTCTTCCCGGCGCCACAGACGGTCACTACCGGCAGCCTACCCGGGAGATTCACCCCCTCCATGGCGCTCGGGTCTTTCACCCGGAGCGCCTCGTAGGCGTCGCAGTGGACGCTACCGGGGATCCGCCACTCGGCACGTTGATCCTCCGGTCGGACGTCCAGCACGGTGACCGGCTCCCCCCGCTCCAGCATCTCCCTTAAAGATTCGACGTCCATAGAGGTACGGGTCATGCTCCCGCCCCTTCTGAACCATCGATCGGGACCTCGAAGCTCAAAGCCGCGAGGGCGGCGGTCGGCTCCTCCTCATTGACCGCCTTCCTGGCCCGAAAGTTTATCCCCAAGGTGCCGAACTTCTCGGCGCTGCCCGCCTGTGGGGCGCCGCCGAAAACGTCCTTGCTCCAGGTGATCTCGAATCCTACGAAACCGGCTGCCACGACCGTGGCCCCTAGCTCTGCCTCCAGCAGAGCCCCGGCTATTCACCCGGTCCAGAGGTCTATCTTGCGTTTGGCGCTCTCGGGAACGGCCTTCTGTACCAGGATGTCCCCGATCTGCAGACGGCCGCCGGATTTCAGTACCCGACACATCTCTTGAAGCGCAGTATCCTTATCCGGCATCAGGTTGAGCACACCGTTGGAGATGAGCACGTCCGCCCAGCCTTCGTCTACCGGTAGGGACTCGGCGTAGCCCTCACGGAACTCCACGTTCTCAAGCCCAGCCTCGTGTGCCGCATGGCGGGCCTTCTCGAGCATGGAGGGTGTCATGTCCACGCCTATCACCCGGCCGTCAGGCCCGACCTTCTTGGCGGCGATAAGGCTATCGATCCCGGCGCCGCATCCGACGTCCACCACCCGCTCGCCGAGGCGCAGCTCGCCCAGGCTAAAAGGGTTGCCGGTGCCGGCGAAGGACTCGATGGAAGACTCGGGGATACCCTCAAGCCACTCCTCGGCGTACTCCAGCATCTGAGCCAGCGGACGGCCGGTGTGAAAGTGAAAGCCCTTCTGCGGGTTGGCGGCGACCTCAGAGTACTCCTCCTTGATCGCCTCTCGTAAGCTACCAAGGTCGAGGGCCGGCTGTTCTCGGATGGCGTCGCTCATGGGCGCTCCCTCCTTCTCACTCTACTTCGACTGGCCTAATTCGGCACCCGCGTTTCCGTGTGCTTTCTCTCCTGCGACTACCCTGCCTCTTCCCACACTACTCTACTCCCGGCTACCACGCCCAACTCTGCTCTCTACCGGGTAGCCCGCCGCCCGCCATTCCGGAAACCCCTCCGTCAGCCTGCTTGCCTGATATCCCCGGGCTGTCATAACACTCACCGCTTCGTCCGAGAACACGCAGTAAGGTCCCCGACAGTAAGCGACGCTCTCTTGGTCCTCTGGAATCTCCTCCAGGTACGCCTCCAACCTCTCCAAGGGCACCGAGCGTGCGCCGGGGATGTGCCCTGCCCGGTACTCCTCCTCCGGGCGCACATCCAGTACAACCACGTCCCCCTCGCGCGTCTTCGCAAGCAACTCCTCCGCGCACACCGCTTCCAGCGCCCCCCGGTTCGTGAGGTAGGTCTCGACGAGGCGGTCTATCTCCGCGAGGCGCGCCTCGCCCAGCTCGCGCATGGCCCGCCACACCTCAAAGACCCGCTCATCGGCTAGCCGATAGTAGCCGTACAGGCCCTCCCTACGGACTTCCACAAGTCTCGCGGCCCTAAGCTCCTGTAAATGGCGGGAGGTGTTCGCCACCGACATCGCCGCCTCACGCGCCAGATCCTCCACGCTACGCTCGCCCTGCGCCAGTAGGTCCACGAGCTCCAGACGGTGCGGGTTCGCCAGAGCCTTTCCGATCCGGGCAAACTGCTCAAACAGTTGATCCTTGAACGGCCGATGGTTCTTACTCATGTATTCAATATAATTATTGAATAGCGCAGTGTCAAGGGAGAGTTCCGGGTGTCGAAGCGCCAACTGACGCCAAGGGGTGCAGCGTTGCGCATCAACTAGCGGTCACCCAAGCTGGCGCTCCTTGGTTAAGCGACGCGCTCCACAAAAAAGCCTGTCTGTGGGGTCGCGTGCCTGACTTAAGCCTTGCTGGTCTCGGATGCTTCCACCGGTACCTCACCGGCAAGCTCCTCCTCTATCTCCTCAACGGTGGAGCGGGCACTTCTGCCGACTCCGACGAGGGTTGCCGACGCGTAGCCGGTCCAGTCACCGTACCCGACCAGCCACAATCGCTGCTCCAGTATCGAGCGAGTCCCGTCCAGGTCTACTCGCCCGTCCTCCCCGATGACGCCTAGCGGTTCGAGGTGTTCCAAAGACGGACGAAACCCCGTGCACCATATCACCGCGTCGATGGGCTCCTCAGTACCGTCCGGCCACACGACGCCATCCTCGGTGAAGCCCCCGAAAGGCCTCACGCTCTTTAGGGCACCACGATCCCTCGCCTCCTTTACGGGACGCACCATCACGATGTCCCCGAGCCCCCCGACCGGCTCCTCGGCGTTGCCTTCCTGCATGGAGCGGTACCGTTGGCTCGCACGCTCGAAGAGCACCCGACCATCGACATCGTCGGGCAAGAAGGTTGGCTCTTTTAAGGTTACCCAGCTCGTGTCCGCAACCCTGGAGACCTCGGCGAGAACCTGGGCCCCCGAGTTGCCCCCACCGACGACGAGCACCCGCTTGCCCGCGTACGGCTCGGGGCGGACATAGTGGGCCGAGTGCGTATGCTCTCCCCGAAACCTCCCCCGGCCCGGGTAGTAGGGAACGTAAGGGTGTCGCCAGGTACCAGTGGCACTCACCACTACTCGAGCGGGCAGTCGCACGCGGCCCATTTTGACCGCGAGCCGCGCGTCTTCCCTATACACTCCTTCGACGCGAACCGGTCGGCGAACGGGAAGCTCAAACCGCTCCTCGTAATCGGCAAGGTAGCTCACTACTTCATCGCGGGTGGGGTACTTGTCCTCTCCGCCGGGCATGAGCCGCCCGGGCAGCGAGCTGTACCGGGCGGGCGAGAACCCCCGCAGGGAGTCCCATCCGTGACGCCAAGCTCCGCCGGGTCCCTCCTCCGAATCGAGGATGGCGAACGACAGGTCTGTGCGGCGACGCAGGTAGTAGCCGACGGCCAAGGCCGCCTGCCCGCCGCCGATCACAGCGACGTCTAGGATGCCTCTCCCCTCCCGAGGTGCCCGGCGGTCTCTTGGAGCAGCTCCCGTAGCGCTTCCTGGTTGAGGGAGTAGAAGCTCCACTTACCACGCTTCTCCTCGCGGATCAGCCCGGCCTCCTTGAGCTTGCGGACATGATAGGAGACCTTGGACTGACCCATCCCGAAGTAGTCCTCGAACTCGCAGACACAGATGCCTATATACTCTTCTCCCTCGTACGCAGGGGCCCCAAGATTCGGCAGACCACAGCAGCTCCGGCCCTCGGCCATCATCCCCAGCATCCTCACCCGAATCGGATCCGAGAGGGCTCGGCCCAGGGCGACAAGGCGGGCGACCCGCTCCTCGTCCACGGCGCTCTCGTCCCACCCAGCGCTCCCGCCCGCTCTCTCTTCTATGACCTCAAGCTCCCGTGGCATCTTTGCCTCCACCTCCTACCCAAGCGGTTTGCGGGCTCGGACAAAGGCACTTGCGATAGGCACCTCCCGGAGCACCTCCACGGCTTTCGCATCTCCCAGTCCGGTTATCGCCTCTGGCTCGTATACCTGGGTCACCTCGACGGATACGTCGTCGAAGCCCGCAGCCGCCAGCGTCTGCTGGTACTCTGCCTTCTCTAGTGCCCCGGAGACGCACCCAGACCACATCTCTGCCGTACGCATCACCTCTTTGGGTAGGGCACTCTTGTCCCCCAGAAAGACCACGTCAGAGACAGCGAACCTCCCGCCGGGCTTTAAGACCCTATGCGCCTCACGGATAACCCTCTCCTTCTCGGTAGAGAGGTTGATAACGCAGTTGGAGATTACCACGTCCACGCACTCGTTGGGGAGAGGGATATCCTCTATCTCCCCCTTGAGGAACTCCACGTTCTCCACCCCAGCCTCTCGCTGGTTCTGGCGGGCCAGACTCAGCATCTCGTCAGTCATGTCCAGCCCGTAGGCCTTTCCACCAGGGGAGACCCGCTGGGCAGAGAGCAAGACGTCTATGCCACCACCGCTGCCCAAGTCCAGCACGACCTCGCCGGGAGAAAGGGTCGCCAGGGCCACAGGGTTGCCGCACCCTAAAGATGCCACAGCGGCGGTCTCCGGCAGCTCGCCAAGTTCCTCTGGCGAGTAACTTCCTCCGGTCAGATCCACCTTCGACGCCTCCGAGGTGGGGCTACAGCAAGATGGACCGCAACAGGAGGCCTCGTTGTCACTCTTCGACGCCTGCGACTCGGTTCCGCAACACGAAGGCCCACAACAGGAGGTCTTGTCGTCACCCCCGCCCATACCCCGGACGGCCAGGGCTGCCTCGGCGTACCGCCTTCTGACCTGCCCCTTTAACTCCTCAGACATCGCCGCGACCTCCTTATATCAGCTTTATTTGATCTGAGTATAGATCAAATAAAGCTGATGTGTCAACTGGCTAGGCAATCGATAGGAGTGCCCGATCCTAAAAGCCCCGCAAACCACGGGAAAGCAAAAGGTCCCACTGCACGTCTGTGACCCTCTGACAGCAATAAGATCGGCCTTTCGCAGCTTACATCCGTGACAATCTCTATTGATAAGAATCGTACTTTCGGTTGGCCGAAGTCCTCCTTTCGGAGGATACCCTTCTTAGATTAGATACGGCAGACTCTAAACCGTAAGAAAGGCGTTATCCGGAAGTTGCCGCTCTGTAACCCGAGCTTCGTAACACTTTTAGGTGACGAAGAGTGCCTGGGTAGGCCGGGCCTAAGAAGAAGAGAGAGGAAGCTAACATGTACCACTCTACCAATATTTGGCGGGTGATCGCCAAAAGAATAGCTCCAACTGGCGCGTTAGCCTTAGCGCTGATGCTGACGGCGCTACTCGTGGCGGCTGCCTCGGCGTACGCCCAGCCGCAGGGGTCGGTCACGGCCACCGGGGTGTTGGTGGGACCGGTGGAGGACGGCGACCTGGACCCCACCCCCAAGTACAAGATGGCCGACGAAGAGACGGGCACGAACTACGTGCTAGTAAGCGGCTTTGTGGAACTAGCCCCTTTCGTAGGCCAGAGGGTCACCATCGCGGGCGAGCCGATTGGTGGTGCAGATTGGGCTCCCCCCGCTCTGAACGTCACCCAGATAGAGCCTGCCGATGGAGGCGACGACAACGATCCTCCTGCGGTAAACGACAAAGCCACGCTCGCGTTCGAGCTTACTGTCGATGGCGACCCGCCCGCCGACGCAGCCTTCTATGGCAACGTGCGCACGGGCGAGGGAGGACCGGGGCTGTACGTGCCTCTCGCGGACCCCGACAAGGACCGCGTCTACACTGGCAGCACGACCGTGGACAGGTTCGGGCCTGGGCCCAGGCCCGTGCTCGAGGGTACAGAGCCGGTGTCACTACCGGTCCAGATAGTGCACGACTCCGAAGTGATAAAAGACTTTGGGACGGTGAAGCTCGACGGGGACAAGACGTTCGAAGCAAGCGTCTCCTTCCCGGTGGACGACTGCCCGATAATCAGCCCCACCCCCGAGCAGTGCGGCGACGATTCCGGCGGCTCTGACGATGGCGATGGCTCCGGTGGCGGCGACCCCAACAGCGGTGGCTCTGGTGGCTCCGGTTCCGGTAGTTCCGGTAGCAGCGGTAGCTCCAATGGAGAAAGCTCCGGCAGCGGTGGGTCGAGCAGCGGCGGGGTAGCCGGCGATATAGCCAACGGCCTGAGGGGCGTACTCCCCAGCACGGGAGGTGGCATGGCCCTCTGGGCACTCGGCGCGGGCCTGCTGCTGATCGCGGGCGGTCTCCTCGTGCGTAAGGCGGTCGACAAAGTCGGCTAGGCCGAAAACACAAATGGATGAGAGGCTGGGGTCTAATTCAGCCCCGGATCTTTTATGCTCTCTGAGCTTCCGATAAATGGGTATGCCGGAAACCGAGTTTTCCGAGAATACACCTTCTCGGCAGCCTGGTGAATATGGCTTAGCCCCGGCCCATACACCCCGGTGCAGCGGAGCGGAGGAGAGCCATATGTACCAAACAATTGTTTGGCCAGGTACGGAGCTTTATCTCGGCCTTCAACATAAGCCTCTGCTCGCCTCGAGGTGCACACGCTCAGGATAAGGTCCACCGTACACAATTCCTCCCCCTCACTTCTAAAGAGGCATGCTTCGCTCCTATCGAGACTCACTAACGGACGCGAGCGCGGCGAGAGTTCCTACGAGAGCGGTTGAAGCGGCGGTCTAAGTGGAGGTCTGCCGCCCAGGCCCCGGCCGCGCCCCCAAACACACCGAGCACCACGTCGAAGACCGTATCGGGCAGGGCGTGGTCGATACTAGCTGCGGGGAAGAGATAATCGAGGAGGATTTCGATGCCCTCCCAGCCCGTAGCTCCTACGAGCCCGATCACGCTGCCCGTAACAAGGGCGTGGCGAGGCGTATCGAAAAATTCGTCTTCGCCCCCAGCTCGGTAAATGATCTCCGAGGTTAGGGCGACGAGCGTGAACGGCGTGACGACGTGGGCGATCTCGTCGTAAAGCGGCACCGGCTCGAAGATGTCCCAGAGGAAGCCTGCCCCGTTCAGGAGCGTGCAGAGCAATATCAAGCCGAAGACCCATTGCCGTGGCACCTATCCGCTCCTCTCGCCAAGGGGTTGCATAGGACGAGGTTTCGCGAATACGTCTCCTAAAGAGAGCCACCCTAAACAAAAGGCAAAATCCTAAAAGAGCCCCTTCTCTATGCCCTTTGAACTCTTTAGTTTCCGAGAAGCCTATAAACCAGAAGCTCAGTTTCCGAAATCTTCTGTGCGAAACTGTCCGAAAAGTCTCGAACGCGCCTACAACGTAGCCTTACGGGCCACCCAAACGGTGCTTTTCGGCTCGTTTTGGCCCCCGTATACCCTCCAAATCTACGCTCGGAGCGATGCTCATACCCCATTTTCGAAAAGCCGCCAAGTACCTTGGGTGCGAATCGGTTAAGGCATTCGAGAAGATCGCTACGAGGGAGGGCATTCCCAAACACTACCTCTCAGCCCGCACCCCACGGTACAACCGCACCGAGCTCGACCCCTAGCTTATGGACCGCCGGCAAGAAGTCTGTGGATAAGGTCCCTTACTACTTACTGAGCCCGTCCCTTGGACGGTTAAGGCCTAGATGGCGTAACCGGTGGCCTTAGCAGGACGGCTAGCTGAAATTCTTTGAACGACCCCACTGTAACAGAGGCACGAGGCCCGCT
>JALZFP010000209.1 GCA_030861485.1 Actinomycetota bacterium
TCTCGGTAAGGCTACCGCGGCGCAGGCGCGCGCCTGGGAGGATTCAAAGGGTACACGCGATTTGGTGGAAGCGAGCCTAAAACTGCCAGGCGATGCTAGTTATCGTGGCGCTCCAGTTGCGAATATATGGTTGCAGACAGAGCCTAGTATAAAGGAGATGCCCCTCGCCTCCTCGAAGCGGTCTCCGAACCCGGTGAAGCCGGCCCGGGCAGGGTTGGCTCTTTTGCGTAGAGAGCGTCTCCCGGTCGTCTGCCGGAGCAACGGCTCCCTGTCCGACCGTTTGCCTCCTTCCCGGATGGGGTACTCGTCGGGTAGCCTCGAGTGACCTCGGGGAAGCCGTGGCGGTAGGATGGCCCACTCTCGGTACGGGGGTCGCACCATACCGGAGCGGTAGAGCTCTTGGTACCGAGACAGGGCTCGTAAGTACGGAGCATCCGGCGGAGAGGAGAGAAGTGGAATCGAACGACGTGGGTGCTGCCCTCGACTCGACCATCGCGTCTTTACAGGGCGGCGTAGAGCGGCTGGGGATAGAGGCGGCGTTGCCCATAATAGGGGACTGGGAGGAGAGGCTGGCGGCCTCCGGCAGCCCCGAGCTTGCCTCCGTGGCAGAGAACCTGACCGCTCTAAGAACCCAGCTCTCGTCGGGAAGCCCAGATCAGGCCGCCACAGGCGAGATCATGGCGGAGCTGAGCGAGCAGGTTCAGCGGCTGGCCAACGAGGACATCCAGATCGAGGTAGCCGACAAGCTCTCCCAGCTTAGCGTCCTGCTCTCGAACGAAGGCGACTCGCTCGCGGGCCGGTCCTGAAGTCGCAAGCAGGCGGGTTGGAAAAGTAAGAGGGCCGGGGCTCCCGGCCCTCTTACTCGGTACCCCCCTAGGAAACTTCAGTCGTTCCCGAAGAGCCAGCCAAGTTCCCGGTAGGTGCTCAGGAGGTTCGAGTAATCGTCGGTCCAGACGAGGTTCGTATCAGTATTGGTGCGGCAGGGCGCCCAGCGGGGGTCGTTGGGCACCTCGCCGAGGTCCGCTTCGCTGCGCGCCAGGACCGTGAATTGGGACGTGAGCTTGTACGGTATGGTGCCGTCGGTCCCCACGGAGTCGTACTGGGCGTAGCAGACTAGGTCTCGGTCTCGCGCCAGGTCCCCGACCACGGGCTCCAGATCCAGGTGGCGGTTGGAGATGTGGTGCACCAGAACCCCGTTCTCCTTGAGCTTGTCAAAGTACAGGTCGGTCGCCTCTCTCGTGAGCATGTGAACGGGGATGGCGTCCGAGGAGAAGGCTTCGCCGACGATCATTCCGTACCTTCCGTCTTCGGCGTCGCCCATCCTCAAGCGGGCGTCGCCCAACTCCACATCGTACTCGCCCGGGCAGTCGCGCAGGTAGGTGAAGAGGTTCTCGTTGCGCGCGATCGACTCGATGGCCGGGTCGATCTCGTAGTAGGTCCACCGCTGTCCGGGCTCGGCGTAGCACGACATCACACCCGCCCCCAGTCCGAGCACGGCCACCTCCGATTCGTCGGTAGTCTCACCCGGCAAGAGCTCGAAGAGCTGCCCGAAAGGCCCCGTGGGGTCGTGGTAAGCGATGGGCTCGGGGGGCTGGGGCCCGAGAACCTGGGCGCCGTGGTTGGTATCGCCGACGATGAGCGCGTGGTAATCCGGGTTCTCTACCCCCTGTCGGACGTTGTAGACCCCGAAGAAGCTGCGATCCTGGTAGATGCTTCCCCCGGTGTTGCCATCCGCGTAGGTGACGGCAAGGAGGAGCACGGCCACGCCCAAGGCGAAGCGCAGCGAGCGGCCGGAAATGTAGGCGAACCACAGGCAGACCAGGCCGACGGCCAGCCCGATCACGGTGAGCCAGACGGAGCTCCTGTCGCCGGTGAAGTCGAAGTACCCCTGATCCACGGCCCAGCCGAGTGCTATCACCAATCCTCCGACGGCCAGGGGCAGCGCGAAGTCGAGCACTAGGGAGGTCCAACGCCGCCGCCCCGGACGAGGCCGCGCGCCGGCGTCCGTTGCGCTCCCTTCTGGCTCTCGCTCCTCTTCGCCGTCACGGCGTGCCTCGTCCCGGCCATCGCGCTCGCCCGCGACGAGACGCGCCAGGAGCAACCCCGGAAGGAACAGGCACGCCAGCACTATCGCCAGCGGGTACTCGATCACCGTGCTGAAGGCGACCGGCGCCACCAGCGCGTTGAAGACGCCGCCGAGGACGCCTCCTACCGACACCCACAGGTAGAACTCTGTCAGGTGCCGCGCCGGCGGCCTGTCCCGCGCCACCTCCCCGTGCAAGACCATCGCTACCACGAAGAAGCCCAGGAGGTGCAGCCCTACGAGCAACCAGAACGGGTCTCTCAGGTCGATAAGCATCGCTACGACTAGCGACGCTATCATGAGGGGCAACACCGCGACCATCCCTCTGTGAACCAGGTCGGGCACCGTCTGGCTCGGCGAGAAGACGATAACGAACGAGAAGAGGTACAAAGAGAGCGGTATCACCCACAGCAGCGGAATGGGTGTTATGTCGGTGGTTATAAAGGCTGTTACCCCCAGCATCAGGCTCGACGGCACGAACGTCAACCCCACCCACCGAGCCCGGCGCAGCCAGGTCGGCCTGCCGGAGAGACGGCCCGCCGGGGCTTCCAAGGAAGGGTCCGCAGTGAGCGGAGAGCCGCCCCCGCTGACCGGGTCCCCGCTCAGGGACTCCGCCTCCTCCTCTTCCTGGGCCGGCGCCGGCTCCGAGCGCCACAACATCACGGCTGAAGCGAAGACCAGCACCACCAGCAGCCCGTACCCGACCGACCACCAGAGACCCTGGTTAGAGAGCGTGAACTCCCGCTCTACCACCAGCGGGTAGCCCAAAAGCCCTATGACGCTGCCCAGGTTAGAGGCCCGGTACAGGAAGTAGGGGTCTCTGGCGGCTGGGTGGTCGGTGTCGGACAACCAACGCTGGATCAGGGGGTTCGTAGCGGCAATCGCGAAAAATGGGAGTCCGACGGCCACCAGCATCAACCCGAGCAACAAGAAGATCGGGTTGGACTGCGATGAGGGCGCCCACCCCTCGCTCGGGACCGCCAGCGGCCCCGAGAGGAGGAAAAGAAGGAGCGGCAACGAGACAACCGCCAGGTGGAGCCAGGCCTGCTTCCTGGCCCCTAGCCACGTCGTCGTGGCGTGCACGTAGAGGTAAGCTGCGAGCAGCGCCGCCTGAAAAAAGAGCATTGAACCCGTCCACACGGCGGGCGTGCTGCCGAAGAGGGGTAAGATGAACTTGGCGAACATCGGTTCGACCAGGAACAGGAGGGCGGCGCTTATAAAGATGGTGGCCGAAAACAGGAGCATGAGCAGCCCCCCACCCGAAGCGGTCCCCTTGCGAGGAGCCCCCTTCTTCGTCGCCTGGCCGCTCCCTACTGGTAATTCCGCTGGCATAGAATCCCGGCGCCTTCCTTCCTCTCCGGCCTTACTGCAAACCCTAGCGCGCAACTCTAGCCGACAACCACGTCTCTGACAACGTTTACGAACAGATTTACGCAGATTTTATTTCTCTACCTCTACGGATAGAAATGCTTCGGAGTAGTCCCCTGCCGCTGCCCTCGCCCGTTAGCTGGCCGCAAGGGGTACAATAGACACGATAATAGTTTACTTACTGAAGGGTGGGACTTATGGCTCTCTACGAGTACAAGTGCTCCGATTGCGAGGAGCGGTTCGAGTTGATGCGTTCTATGGGCGCGGCCGACGAGCCGGCGGAGTGTCCCGA
>JALZFP010000217.1 GCA_030861485.1 Actinomycetota bacterium
GCTCGGGCTCCCTGTGTATATCGCGCCTGAGGGCGACGATGTCCTCTCCGAAGCCCTCCCGGATCTCCTCTTCGAGGCCCTCGAACCTCTGTGTCACTTCCATGGCGCCTCCTTTGCGCTTTAAAACAGTTTGACGCTACCCACGCCTTATTCTAGCGTAGCGAGTATTGTCCTCGAGCCCGAGCCCCGCCACCGGGAGCTTTGCTCACGTACCGGCTCCGGGACAAGGACGGTCGGCTCGCGCTGCAGGCGGGCGGGATCGAAGCGCGCGAGCAGATCAGCGGGGGTTGGCCTCCCCCTGATCTTGTTCAGTCCGAGCGAGGAGGCCATCCACGCGAGGACCTCTTCGGGCCTCTCGCCCAAAGCGCGGCGGTCGGCGAGCGTCACCGCGCCATGGCGTTTTGCCAAGCGCCGCCCGTCGGGTCCGAGCACGAGGGGAACGTGAGCGTAGCGGGGGCGCGGGCAGACGGAGTAGGCGGTAGAGCAGGAATTGGCGCGGGGTGGAGTCCACGAGATCGGCACCCCGCACCACCTCCTCTATCCCTGGGCGGCATCGTCCACGACCACGGCGAGTTGGTAGGCTACGGCGCCGTCGTTGCGACGGACGACGAAGTCGTCCACCCGCTCCTCGAAATTGCCCAGCAGACGGTCCTCAAAGGCCACGCGTACGCCCCCAGCCCGCACCCTGAGGGCGGGCGGACGCCCGGCAGCCTCGCGTTCGGCGCGCTCAGCCACTGTAAGCTCGCGGCAGGTGCGAGGGTAGCGACCTGCGGCAGTGATGCCGTGCGGAGCGGAGGCAGCGGCCCGGATCTCGGCCCGCGTGCAGTAGCAGGGGTAGATGAGCCCTTCGCGGTCGAGCCTGGCTATCGCTCCTTTATACAAGGCGGTCCGCTCGGACTGGCGCACGACGGGGTCGTCCCAGTCGAGCCCGAGAGCGCGAAGGTCGGCGAGCTGGGCCTCCTCCACACCCGGACGGATGCGCGAGCGGTCGAGGTCCTTTACGCGCACGAGGAAGCGAGCCCCCGAGAGCATGAATAACCAGGCCAGAAGGGCGGTGCGAAGGTTACCGAGATGGAGCGGACCAGTGGGGCTGGGGGCAAAGCGCCCGTCGGCGCCGGAGAAGGTGCGGGGAGCGTTCACGTCCCCTTACCAAACTTCCCGGATGATCGTGTAACGCCCTCTACGCCGATACCCGACGCCGTGAGGAGGTTGCTGCCCAGTAAACCGACGCCGAGCATGATCAGACCCAGGACAGCCGAAGCCAGGTACGCCCGGGTACCCCCGATGCCGAGCCGCGCCGCAACGAAAACCAGCGCCAGGCCGCGAGCGCGGCAAAGATGGCCGTCGCGGCGAAGGCCGTGTACTGGTGAACCTCTATCGCCGAGGCGAGGACAGGGTCGTTCTCGTAAGCCAGGTGCGCCACCAACCCTGAGACAGTGGATGCGACGGCCCCGATAGCACCGAGCGCCAGCAAAAGCCACGCACTGAAGCGCAGGTTCGACCTCTTGCCGGCGAAGAGGTCAAAGCCCACGCTCACGAAGAGTAGTGCGATCGGGAAGTGGTTGATGGCCCCATGAACGTGGTTCACTAGGTTCACGAAGGTGAAAATGTCGCCGTCCACCGCCGTCTCTCCTCTCTCGCCCGTACTCCAGAGAGTATACGTCGGCGGCAAACCAGGGTTGGACTGTAGAAAGGAGTCCTCAGTAAGCTTCTTTTGGAGGAAGGGGGGCGTAGCGATAAACGGCAACGTGGTGGTTTATTCCCTGCCTACCGGCTCTGCTCGCGGGTGCGGGCGTGGATCCGCTCGAACTCCGTGTCGAGGCGCTCCCAAAGCTCATCCTCGGTGATGCCTAAACCCGCTGCGTCGCGCACGAGCACGCCGAGCCTCCTGTAGAGGGCCTCTACCTGTTGCTCACGCACCGCCCTCTCCGAATCACCCACGACCAAGGTCCCGACGCCGGGACGGCTCTCGATTAGGCCGGCCCGCTGCAGCTCGTTGTACGCCTTGACGACAGTGTTCGGCGCGACAGCCAACTCTCCGGCCAACGCCCGCACGGTCGGCAACCGCTCACCCGGTCCCAAGGTTCCCACCGCCAACGCATGCCTCACCCCCTCTACGAGCTGTACGTAGATCGGAACCCCGCTTCGCGGATCAACGTCTAACCAGATCAAGCTTCTCCTCCTCCCAGTTATCGTATTATTTGTTGTAGTACAACGTTACCCTGCGTCTCGCGGTGTTCAAGGGTTCGCGCGGGGCTTTTGGAGGAGACGCTGGTCTGCGGACAGGGTCAGAGGGTCCAGACGCGACCCGGGGTCTCTTTGGGCAGTGAGCTTAAAACAACCTTGCGCACGCCTTCCCGCCAGAGATCATGCGCAACCACCGAGGCCACAGACATGCTCTGGCCGGGCTCGACGTCGGCCAGAAGAACGGCGCGGCGGGCGCCGTCGGGGACGGGTCGGAGACCGGCGAGGAGCGCCCGGGTGAAGGCTCGGGCTCCTATGGTGTGGCCGAGGCTGATTCCGGTGAGCTTGGAGAAGACCTCCGGGCGGTGGACGCGCTCCTCTTCGAGAGGCTCGCCCAGGGCGCGGGTGCCACCCACGGCGACCACAAGGGTGGCTCCCTCCGGGAGGAAGGGCTCGTGTTCCGCCGTGCCCTTCAAGGGGCGTCGGCGGGATCCGTCGGCCTCCACGAGCGTAACTCCGTCCTCAAGGGCAAGGGCTGGAATCCACGCTGGCTCGACGCCACCGATCCGGTCCTTGGAGAGGATGGAGCTCGCGACGACGGCGGCTCCTTCTACAGAGAGGGCTTTCGCGGCCTCTGTGTGTAGCTCGTCTCTATCTTCGGAGGTCAGGATCCGTCCTACCCTCTCGGCCTCGCTCACGAACATCTTTGTGGTCGGGGCGACGAGAACTTTAACGCCCTCCTCCTTCAGCTCTCCAGCAACCTGGAGGATCGCGCTCGACTTCCCTCCAGCCCCTACGAAGGCGACCACCTCCCCCCACTCGATGCCCAAAGCTCTGTAGAGCTTCATCTCTCCTCTCCGCTCTGGTCAAGATGCCCCACGCTCCCCCAACAGGATACGAGCGCCACGGGGTACAGGTACCTTATGATACACCAAGACATAACTCTATAAGTGCCTTATGCTATCTTCCGGGCAGGAAGATTACCGATGAACGGGTAGGGGTATCT
>JALZFP010000228.1 GCA_030861485.1 Actinomycetota bacterium
CGTTCATCTCTATCGTGGCCGTCCTGACGCCCACCAGCGCCAGCACCGAGAGGCCCATGGCGTTGTCCATGAGGGAGGCATATACACCGCCGTGCAGCGTACCGACGCCGTTGAGGTGGACGTCCTCAACGTCGATGTATATGATCGACCGTCCCGGTTCGACCTCCTCGACCTTCGCCCCTATATGCTTGGAGAAGGTGACCTCCTCGTTAAAGTACCGCGCGAGGTGTTCCAGCTGCTCTTTGCTCAGGGTCCCTACATCGTCACTCACCGAACGCTCCCTTCAACTCAGTCCCGCAGCTCGTCGGCCCGATCCAAGCTAACAGAGTACCCCAAAGGTAGCCCCAGGTGATAGGTAGGGTTCGTTCAGGATCTTCGAGAAACAGGGTAACCTCATCGTGTAACGCGGGTATAGTAAGAGGTGGGAAAGACCAACCAGAGAGGAGACCTATGGAGACGGAAGCCCAAGCACGTTCGTCCACGCTCGACCTGTTCCGCTTGAGCGGTAAGACCGCCGTTGTTACCGGCGGGGGCCGGGGGCTGGGGCAGTACATGGCTGAGGCGCTCTCCGACGCTGGGGCCAACGTCGTCCTCTGCTCCCGCAAGCGGGAGGCGCTCGAGGAGGTAAAGGCCGAGATAGAGGGCCGGGGTGGCAAGGCCCTCGCCCTTGAGTGCGACGTCACGGACCCTGACGACGTGGCCAGGGTTGTGAAAGAGACCGAGGAAGCCTTCGGCGCGATAGACATCCTCGTCAACAACAGCGGGGCGACGTGGGGGGCCCCGGTGGAGGAGATGCCGCTAGAGAAGTTCGACCTTGTGATGCAGGTCAACGTGCAGGGGACGTTCCTCATGTCCCAGGCTGTAGGGAGGCGGATGATCGAGCGTGGCGAAGGCGGGCGCATCGTCAACATCTCCTCGATCGCCGGGCTCGTCGGCGGCGACCCCGAGTACATGCAGACCATCGGCTACAACTCCAGCAAGGGCGCCGTAATCTCGATGACCCGGGATCTCGCTACCAGCTGGGCGAAGCACGGTATAAACGTCAACGCGATCGCCCCCGGCTGGTTCCCGACCAAGATGAGCGGCGGCCTCATAGAGAACTTCGAGGAGAAGATGCTCGAAGGCATCCCGCTCGGGCGCTTTGGCGGGCCCGAGGACATAAAGGGCGCGGTGCTTTTCCTCGCCTCTCCCGCCTCCGCCTACGTGACCGGCCAGACGCTCGTCGTAGACGGCGGCGCCACGGCCTGGTAGCAGGACACGCCGTCACGCCGACAGATCCTCGTTGCGAGAGCCGGACCGGTTATCCTGCCCCATGTTCGTGGGCTCCTAGAATCTCTGCCACAAGGGTAGGGGAGGGCTCTTCTTCGAGGTTACCTCCTCGGGCGGGTGCTCCTGGAGCCCGGGATCTTCGCAGATCGCCTCTTTGAGGGCCGCCAGGATCTCGTCGGGTCCGGGCTCCCCGGAGGCCGGTATGTAGCCGCTGTCGGTCTCCTCTTGGTAGAGGAACAGAGGAGAGGATAGATTTCCATCGCGGGGGCTCCGTACTCTGATCGGCGGGGCTTGCCCCCAGAGAGCCCGGGCTTCTCGCTACCTTTTCAGACGATGCACCGTCACGCCGCCGGTCCTCAAACGGCCTAGAGGATCCTCCGGTTTCCCGCTCATACGTTCGCTTATCGGCTCCTCGGAGCCCGTTTGTGCGGGGGCAGGCTCTTGGTGGCCGGTGGGTTCTTCGGTCTCCACATGCTCCGGCGCGTCTTCGCGGGGCGCCTCTTCGGCGCTCTGCGAGGCGTGGCTATCTGTCTCCACCCGCTCGATCGGGACCGTCTCTGCCCAGCCTTCGGGGACGCGAACCATGGCGGAGTCCTCGGAGATGTCCGGTCCTTGGGGGGCATGGTCCGGCGAAGGCTGAAGGTTTTCCAATCCAAAGTAGGCGCGCACGTGGTTCTCCAGTTCGGGGGTAAGTTCCTCGCTTCTACCGAAGTGGGGTGCGTGCTTGATTGCTTCGGCGGGCTCTGAGATCTCGAGCAGGCGCCGCCGGTCGTTGACCCGGATAATCTCCGCTGGGATCAAGGTAGAGTTAGTGCCGAAAAAGCCCATCGCCACCCCGACGTACAACACCCGGCCGTACTCGCCCAGAACCACATCGTTCACTTCCCCGATCTTCTCGTAGTGCGAATCGTAGACTTTGTACTGTTCGCCGGGGTCCTTTAGCCGTGCGAACGGGTCTGCGCCGTCTTTTTGGTCCACTATTCCTCCTCTCCACAAACTCTGCTCTTAACTTTACCCTACCCGGACCGCCCGGGCAGCGTCGTCGGCGGAGAGCCAGCGCCATGCCTGCTCCTCGCTAGCCATAGCCGGTCCTCGTACGGAGTCTGAGCGCGTGGCCAGATCGGTAGTGCCCTGTGCTAAAGCGGCTTTCCTGGGAAAGGAGGCCAGCATACCATACGCGCACACTCCGCCCATCACCTTGAGCAGCTGCCGCCTGGAGATGCGCAGGTTGGCTAGGCTGAGCAGTGGGTCGTTGCAGGATTGGTCCCGATTCAAAACGGCACCGGCGAAAGCAACGCGACTATACGCTTC
>JALZFP010000229.1 GCA_030861485.1 Actinomycetota bacterium
CTTCAAGCATGGCGAAGGCTTCAGGTACGAGGCCCAGGATCTGATCCTCTCGCACCACGCAGAGGTGATAGTCGGGCAGGAGCGTTAGCGCCCGGCGGCCCTGACCTTCGCCGGCGTCGAGAACGATCGTGCCGGTCTGGGCGATGCCTAGAGCGCAGCCGGTCAGGACACCGTCGCTCTCGTCGAGTTCTTCTTTGGTTAGCCGGTGTCGTGGCGCGTCGCGCAGAATCTCGACGCCTTCGGGGATCCACTCCCCAGGGAGGCCGGGGGGGACGACGAGCCGCCGCACGCCGCGCCGCTCTAACGCCTCGGCTATGGCGACGGGCAGGTCGGCCTCGCTCACGCGGTGGATGGTCGCCTCGTACTCGGCCGTCCTCTGGGCGAAGCGTTTCACGATCTCATCGCGGGGGGCGTCGTCCTCCTCGCGGTAGCCGCGCTCGACGGGGACGTCCTCGGGGCGCTCGTCCTCCACGTCGCGCGTCGCGCGGCGGATGCGCCACAGGATCTCCTCCCTCGCCGAGGTCACGAGCCGGCCCCCGATCCGTTTCTCGAACGCCACCACTCGCGGAAGGTCTGATCCGGTACGGGTCTCAGGTCGCGGGCGTCCGTCCAGCCGGCGAGCCTGCCGGGGAGGCGGTGGATGGCGCCGCTGCGCGCCAGGGGCCATTGGCCTATCTTCGCCGCCTTCTGGGCGCCCTCGTAGAGCCTTTTATCCGAGAAGGCCTTCGCCACCGCCTGCATCGCGACGTTCTCGGGGTCGAGCCTGCCCTTGAGGCCGCCCTCGTCTTGCTTGTGCCGCACCACCCTACCGCGCAGGTGGATAAGGACCTCCGGGATATTTATCTTTACCGGGCAGACCTCGTAACACGCGCCGCACAGGGAGGAGGCGTAGGGCAGGGAGTCGGAGCCGGATCTGCCGATACCAACGAGCTGCGGGGTGAGGATCGCCCCTATAGGACCGGGGTAGACCGAGTTGTAGGCGTGGCCGCCGGTGCGCTCGTAGACGGGGCAGACGTTCAGGCAGGCCGAGCAGCGGATGCAGTTGAGGGACTGGCGCCCGATCTCGTCGTCCAGCACCCCGGTACGCCCGTTGTCAAGGAGGACGAGGTGGAACTCCTCGGGCCCGTCACCCTGCGAAACCCCGGTCCAGAAAGTCGTGTATGGGTTCATCCGCTCCGCCGTCGAGGAGCGGGGGAGGAGCTGCATAAAGACCTCAAAGTCTCGCCAGGCCGGGATAACCTTCTCGATGCCCATCAGCGTAACGAGCACGGGCGGGAGGGTCGTGCACATCCGGCCGTTCCCCTCCGACTCGACAACGCACACGGTACCCGTCTCGGCCACCGCGAAGTTCGCCCCGCTGATGCCTACCTTCGCTTTGAGGAACTTCTCACGCAGGTACAGGCGGGCGGCGTTTGTGAGGTCGGGGGGATCGTCGGAGAGGTCTTCGATGCCGAGCTCGCGCATGAAGAGCTCTCGGATTTCGGCCCGGTTCTTGTGGATCGCCGGCACCAGAATGTGCGAGGAGGTCTCGCCGGCGAGCTGGATGATGAGCTCCGCAAGGTCCGTCTCGTACGCCCGGATTCCTTCCCCTTCCAGGTGCTCGTTGAGCTTGGTCTCGTCGGTGGCGATAGACTTGACCTTGACGACCTCCTCGGCGTCGTGGCCCCTGACTATCTCAGCGATGGTGCGGTTGGCCTCCTCGCCGTCCCGCGCCCAGTGCACCTGCCCCCCGGCCTTGTTTACGGACTCTTCCAGCTCCAGGAGGTAGTCGTCGAGGTGGCGCATCGTACGGGACTTGAGGGCCCGGCCTGCCTCCCGGAGCTGCTCCCAGTCCGGCATCTCCTCGACGGCGACTGCTCTCTTGCGACGGATCGTCTGGGTGGCCTTGCCGATGTTGCGGCGTAGCTGGGAGTCGGAGAGGCTCTCTCTCGCGCTCTCCTCAAAGTGCGGGGTTTTGCCGGGGGAGAAGGCGTCCGATTCTTTGAGCGTCACGGCTACTTCCTTTCCTCGGTGGCGGCGAGTATCTCCGCCAGGTGGACGGTCCTGACTCCGGCCCGCTGGCGCTTGAGACCGCCGCCGATGTGCATCAGGCACGAGTTATCCCCGGCGCAGCAGACCTCAGCCTCGGTCTCTAGGACGTGCCGGAGCTTGTCGCCGAGCATCGCGATGGAGGTGTCCGCGTTCTTGACGGCGAAGGTTCCCCCAAAGCCACAACACTCCTTGGGTTCTGACAGCTCCACGTAGTCTATGCCCTTCACTGCCCGGAGCAGCCTCAGGGGCGCGTCGCCCACTTTGAGCATCCTCAGGGAGTGGCAGGTCGGATGGTAGGTGACACGGTGGGGGTAGTAGGCGCCGACGTCGGTGACCCGGAGCTTGGTTACCAGGAACTCTGAGAGTTCGAAGACTCTGGGGGCGAGCTCCTCAACCTCGTGGAGGAGCTGCCTATCGTTCGCCAGCTCCGCGGCCATTGGGTAGAGTTCGCGGACCATGCCGACGCAGGAGCCCGAGGGTGCGACGACGGCCTCGTAGTCCTTGAAGACCCGTACGAAACGCCGGACCAGCGGTATCGCCTCGCGCTGGTAGCCAGTGTTGAAGTGCATCTGGCCGCAGCAGGTTTGATCCAGCGGGAAGTCCACCTCTACACCGAGGCGTTCAAGGATCTCGACGGTTGCCTTCCCCGTCTCCGGGAAGAGCGTGTCGTTAAAGCACGTGATAAAGAGCGCGACGCGCACGTTGGGTGTCTCCTCCTTCCTTATGCGCCGCCGGGGGAACGGCGTGGTCCTGCCCCTCGCTCCATGATAGCCGATACCGTCGCGGCGGGTTTTATGTGCCGGCCCACGGTAAAAGGGAGCCGACCTTCAAAGGAGCGACGCGAGCTGGGGAGGCGAAGAAGAGGGCCGAGGGACCATCCTCTCGACTCGCTACTCCTTACTCCCGAGGTTGGCCGTGTCTGCCGAACTCATAGGTGAGGTAGTTGGCCCAGCGGTATTTGCCGAGGGCGAAGAAGAGCCCCATGAGCAGGTACGTCAGGAACATTCGCGGAACGCCGTGTTCCCTGTAGCGCCGGTCGGAGACGTAGACTCGCCTCTGGCCAATAATGCCGAAGCGGCGTCCTTTCGAGAGGCGCCGTATGAACTCTATATCGTCGAACTTGAGCTCGGGATCGAAGCCCCGGCTCTCCCGGAAGACCTCCTCCCGCA
>JALZFP010000260.1 GCA_030861485.1 Actinomycetota bacterium
GGGTAGCATGGCCTGTTATGAGCGCAGAAGAGGCAAACAAACAGGTCGCCGTGGTAACCGGGGCTGCGCGCGGTATCGGGCGTAGAGTCGCCTTGGTGCTAGCCAAACGTGGCTATGCAGTAGCCGCCAACGACCTCTTCCCACCCGAAGGAACTTTGAGTGAACTTGAACGGGTCGGCACTGAGGCGTTGGCGATCCCTGGCGATGTCTCCAACGAGCAAACGGTGCGAGAGATAGTACGCGCCGTCGTAGAAGGCTTCGGACACGTAGACGTGCTCGTGAACAACGCCGGGATCAGCGCCATAGTCCCCGCCGAAGAGATTGCCCTTGCCGACTGGAACCGAACCCTCGCCGTAAATCTCACCGGCCCTTTTCTTATGTGCCGAGATTTCGGCAGGGAGATGTTGCGCCAGGGCAGCGGAAGCATCGTCAACATAGCTTCGGTGGCTGGGCTCCTAGGGATAGCCGACCGGGCGGCGTACAACGCGAGCAAGCATGGTCTGATCGGCCTGACGCGTACCCTGGCCACGGAGTGGGGAGGGCGGGGAGTGCGGGTGAATGCTGTCTGCCCTGGCTGGGTCAAGACGGAAATGGATCAAGAAGATCAAGGCTCAGGTGGCTATACAGATGCGGACATAGAAGGCCGCACCCCGATGGGGCGCTTCGCAAGGCCTGAGGATGTAGCGCAGGCGGTGGCGTTTCTCGCCGCCCCAGAGCAGAGCGGCTACATCAACGGCCATACTCTCTCGGTGGACGGCGGCTGGTTCGCCGACGGGAGTTGGGAGAGTCTCAGGCGCCGTAAGCGAGGAGAGGAACGCGCGGACGCGTGAACGATGCTCATAGAGTAGGAGAAGACCAACATCCTCCACCCGCGGGTAGTACCAATATTTATGGCGGACGCTGTAGGGCGGAGAGCGCCCTCTCGCACCAGCCGCGGACTTCGGCGTTCACGGCCATCTTGCCCCAGTCTTCGGGGCCGTACCAGCCGACCCTGTCTTCACTATAACTCTCCGCTATCTCGGTGGAGCCTGTGGGTCTGGCAAAGTAGATCAGGTCTATGTGCTGGTGCCCCGGCTCGATGTTCTCCAGCTGGACGCCTGCGAGGCGGTGAAGCTAGACGGGGTCCTCCACGTCCTCGCGCCTCTCCCCCACCAACTCGACCTCCAAGCCGGTCTCCTCGAGGACCTCACGCACGGCTGCGTTGTCGGGAAGTTCACCTTGTTCTATATGGCCGCCCGGTGGTAACCACATGCTGAGCTTACGGTGGAAATGCAAGAGTATCTTGCCCTCCCACTGCACGAAGACCGCAACCGTGAATGCCTATCGGTGCATTCTGCTTCCGCCTATTCAGAGTACAACACTCTAGTGTATGTAACGATTCTATATGCTCCCATATTCACACGCACCCCCGGTCCGAGGTTCAATCCGTACTGAAGGGAGGAGCGTCCAAGGTGAATCTAGCGATAGCTTGAGGACTGATATTCAGCGTCTAGAAAGTGCTTGATTAGTTAGCCACCGAGATAGCCTGAGCGGGATCGTACCGACGGGATCATAAAAATGTTCTCGATCTCTTTGAGGGTGGCCTCCGGCGCTTTGAGGTCGTTGCGGCGATCGCGTAGCTGTGCTCGGCCAGCATCAAGGCAACCCGGCGGCCGATACCGCGGGATGCTCCGGTAATAACGACGGCGACGCGGTTCTCGGAGTCTATACGTCGCTTCTAGGGGTTGACGGGGTTCTTCGGTTGCTCGCCCCGTAGCGCGGCCCGCAGGTCCTCTCCCGCCGTTACCGCCATTTTGTTGCGGGTCTCAATGGAGGCGCTCCCGATGTGCGGGGCCAGGACGACGTTCTCCAGTTCGAGGAGCTTCGGATGCACCTTCGGTTCCTCCTCGTATACGTCGAGGCCGGCGGCGAAGATCCTCTCGTCCTCCAGGGCCTCGGCCAAAGCGTCTTCGTTCACCACGGGCCCACGCGAGGTATTCACCAGCACGGCCTTAGGCTTCATCTTTCTGAGCTCTTGTGCTCCTATGAGGTGCGTGGTCTCTTCGGTTAGTGGGGTGTGTATAGAGAAAAAGTCGCAGGTCTCGAACAGCTCGTCTAGCTCAAGGTATCGTGCCCCCAGCTCCTCTTCTGCCTCTTCCTTGCGGGAACGGCTCCAGTAGCAAATCTCCATCCCGAAGCCCTTTGCGCGACGGGCGACGGCCCGCCCGATCCTGCCGAAACCCAGGACCCCGAGCCGCTTGCCCCAGACGTCTGGCCCGAGGAGCATCTTCGGTCCCCAAGCCTCCCACCTTCCGGACCGCACGATCCTCTCCCCCTCCCCCAGCCTCCTCGCCGCCGCCAGCATGAGCATGAATGCGGTGTCGGCTGTAGTCTCGTTCAGGACCTCTGGAGTGTTGGTGACGATGATACCCCGCTCGTTGGCGGCCTTGAGGTCAACGTTGTCGTAGCCGACAGCCATATTGGCTATAACCTTCAAGCGGTCGCCGGCGGCGTTTATGAACCCGGCGTCGATCTGCTCGGTCAGGGTAGAGAGAACGCCATCTACGCCGCGGGCAGCTTCAAGGAGCTCGTCGCGCCCGGGTGGTAGCTCGGAGAGGACGGTCACGTCGAGGCCTTCGAGGGGTTCAAGCCCGGCCTCCGGGATCTCGCGGGTGACTAGGACCTTCTCGGGCACGGGCTCTGCTCCTCTCTACTAGCTCTCTAGGCGCTCTCCTTGAGGATCTGTCTGAGGACTGTCTGCAGGATGCCGCCGTTCCTGAGGTACTCGACCTCGACCGGAGAATCAACCCGCGCCCTCGCCTTAAATTCTGTAGTTTCTCCGTCATCGCTCGTGACTCTGACGGTCAGCTCCTTGCCAGCTTCGAGGTCCGCGAGGCCGGCGATATCGTAGGTCTCGTGGCCGGTGAGACCGAGGGAATCGGCACTCTCGCCTTCCACGAACTGCAGGGGCAGGACTCCCATCCCGATCAGGTTAGAGCGGTGGATGCGCTCGAAGCTCTCGGCGACGACGGCTTTTATGCCGAGGAGGAACGAACCCTTGGCGGCCCAGTCGCGCGAAGAGCCGGTCCCGTACTCCTTACCGGCGAGCACCACGAGCGGCACACCCTCCTCCTGGTACCTCATGCTCGCCTCGTAGATCGTCGTCTCCTCCCCATCCGGGAAGTGGACGGTGTAACCGCCCTCCTTGCCGCCCGCAAGCTGGTTCCTGAGGCGTATGTTGCCGAAGGTGCCACGCACCATCACCTCGTGGTTGCCGCGACGTGAGCCGTAGGAGTTGAAGTCGCGCGGGTCCACACCCTTCTCTACAAGGTACTGCCCCGCGGGCATCTTCGAGGGGATTGCACCGGCCGGCGAGATGTGATCGGTCGTTACAGAATCGCCGACCTTCACCAGTACACGGGCGCCCTCTATATCCTTGAGGTCCTCGGGCTCAGGGCTCATATCCTTGAAGAAGGTCGGCTCCTGGATGTAGGTCGAGTTAGGGTCCCACTCGTAGAGGTTACCGGAGGGCACCTCTACCTCGTTCCACTGCTCGTTGCCGGAGTAGACGTTGGCGTACTGCTTCTTGTACAGGTACGGGTCGAGAGCGGTCTCGATCTGTCTCCGCACCTCCTCCTGTGACGGCCAGATGTCCTTGAGGTAGACCGGGTTTCCGTTTGAGTCATGCCCTAGCGGCTCGTTGACAAGGTCTATATCCACCGTGCCGGCCAGGGCATAGGCGACGACGAGCGGCGGCGAGGCCAGGTAGTTCGCCCGGACATCCGGGTTGATCCTACCCTCGAAGTTGCGGTTGCCCGAGAGGACGGCGGCGACCACGAGGTCGTTCTCGTTGACCGCCTCGGAGATCTCCTCAGGAAGCGGACCAGAGTTCCCGATGCACGTCGTACACCCGTATCCCACGACGTCGAACTTCAACTCCTCCAGGTGCGGCAAGAGGTCCGAGGTCTGCAGGTACTCAGTAACCACCTTCGAGCCTGGAGCGAGGCTCGTCTTCACGTGCGGCTCTACCGAGAGCCCCTTCTCAACGGCTTTTTTAGCGAGTAGCCCCGCCCCGATCATTACGGAGGGGTTCGAAGTGTTCGTGCAGCTGGTTATGGCAGCGATGACCGCTGAGCCGTGCTTGAGCTCCGCCTCCTCGCCGTCGAGCGTGACGGTTACGGACCCGAAAGGCACGGCCTCCGGTTCCTCAGCCGTCGGCTCGCCTCCCGCTGTCGGGTCGGGCTCACTCTCCTCGGTGGCGTCCGCCGCCCCCGCTGGGGTATCGCTGGCCGGGAAGGACTCGGTGTCGTCGGTGGAGTGGCTCTCGCCCGTGGAGACGGCCCCGCCCTCCTTACCCTCGGCCTCATTTGTCGCGCCCCGGACGGGGATGTCCGGGTTAGGTGTGTCGCTGGCCGGGAACGACTCATCGTCGGCCTCGTCGTAAGGGTCAGAGTGTCCGTTTTTGCCGTTCTTTACGAGCGCGTTGCCGGGACCGACCATATCGGCTAGTGCTTGGCGGAAGGCAGGCTTCACATCAGCGAGAGCCAGGCGGTCCTGCGGGCGGCGCGGCCCGGCGAGGCTCGACTCGACGGTATTCATGTCGAGTTCCAGCGTCTCGGAGAAGCGCGGGTCCGGTGTCTCGTCAGTGCGGAAGAGTCCCTGCTCTCTCGCGTAGAGTTCGACGAGTTCGGCGTGCTCCTCGTCGCGCCCCGTACCGAGGAGGTACTTGACAGTCTCGGCGTCCACCGGGAAGAAGCTCGAGGTTGCGCCGTACTCGGGGGCCATGTTGGCGATGGTGGCCCGATCGGGGAGCGAGAGCTTGCTCAACCCCTCGCCGTAGAACTCCACGAACTTGCCGACGACCCCGTGAGCGCGGAGCATCTCCGTCACGGTGAGGACGAGGTCTGTTGCGGTGACTCCTTCCTGCAGTGCGCCGGTCAGCTTGAAGCCGATCACCTCGGGTACCAGCATGTAGTAGGGCTGCCCGAGCATCACGGCCTCGGCCTCGATACCCCCCACTCCCCAGCCGAGGACGCCCAGGCCCTCGACCATAGTGGTGTGGCTGTCAGTGCCGACCAGGGTATCCGGGAAAGCAACCCCGTCTCTGACCTCCACCACGCGGGCCAGGTACTCCAGGTTGACCTGATGGACGATACCAGTCGCCGGGGGAACCACGGTGAAATCGTCGAAGGCCTGCTGGCCCCACTTCAGAAACTCGTAGCGCTCGCGGTTGCGCTCGAACTCGCGCTCGGCGTTAAACTGCAGCGCCGCAGGGGAGCCGAAGGCGTCCACCTGAACCGAGTGGTCGATAACGAGATCCGAAGGGACAAGCGGGTTGATCTTATCTGGGTTCCCGCCGAGGCTCTGCATCGCGCTCCGCATCGCCGCGAGATCCACGACCGCCGGAACCCCGGTGAAGTCCTGCATCACGACCCGCGCTGGTAGATAAGCCAGCTCCCCACCTACCGACTCTGGCCAGGAGGCCAGCGCCTTGACGTCCTCCTCAGAGACGAACTTACCGCCGCAATTCCTTAGAAGCGACTCTAGCAGCACCCGCACGGAGAACGGCAGAGAGAAGACGTCGCCTTCTACCTTCTCGTCCAGCGCTTTAAGGCTATAGATCTCTACGTCGCCTGAATCGGTGGTTAGTGGCTTGCGAGTGTCAAAGGGGTTGTTACTCTGCATACTCGTGACCTCTCTGTACCCTTGCCAAGATTGATGAGCCGATCAACACCCCAGTATAGCAGTCGGCGATCGGCCTTCGGTTCGCAAGCCGGAAGAGAGGCAAGAAGTTGCCCAGGATTGTGCCCGGCCAGTGGTTTTATACTTCGACCATGGCAAAGCGGGGCTACAATCGGGATACTATCCGAGGTGGGGCGAGCGAGTGGGACGTCTCGCGACCTTTTTCGAGTTACCTCAAGCTCCTCGGAAGGTTGATCGCACACCCAATCCGCTTCTTCGAGCTTCTGCCCAAGATCCCCGACCCCCGCGCTCCCGGCCTTTTCCTAGTCTTCTCTGGGCTTTTGGCCGGCGCTGTATGGTTCGTCGCAGACGGCTTCTTCCCGGCTCTGGCGGCGTGTTTTCTGCCCCTCCCGCTCTCGCTCGTCCTCGCCGTACCCTACCACCTCGCCGCCTACGGAGGCCGGTACGGCTACACTGTTACCTGGCGCGCGCTCTCCTACCCGCTCGGGTATCTCTCGCCACTCACAGCGGTGCCGGGAGTACGATGGGTCTCGGGAGTCTACGTCGGGGTTGTGTTGCTCGCGGTAGGGCTCTCGGTAGCCCGGGAGATCGCTCCCGGTAGAGCCTTTCTCTGCTGCCTCGTCGTAACAGGGATACTCCTCCTGGCGCTCGCGCAGGCCCTGCCGCTCTGAAAGAGGCCGCCCTAGTCCTTTGGGTCCGGCGGCTGCTGCATGTCGCCCACGAACTCCAGAGCGATGTGTTCGGTCTCGACAAAGCCCAAAGACTTGTAGAAGGCGCGGGCGACATTGTTCTCCTGCGTTGCGACGAGCTCTATGAGGGCGGCATTCTCCTCGGCGGCTATTCTCCAGATCTCTTTGATTAGAAGCTTTCCCACACCCCGGCGACGGGCGCCACCGGAGACGATGAGCATAGGAACCTCGATCACAACATCGCCGTGGGCGAGATCCGGTTTTATCCACAAGCTCGCCGCCCCTACTACGCCCTCCGCCCCTTCGGCCACCAACACCCGCGCCCCCGGCTCTGCCAGGAGCTCATCCAGCCGCGCCCGCATCGCCCGGAACCGGGGACTCCGATCTCCCAGAGCAACGGCGAGCTCCTTCACGAGCGCGTGCAGAACCTCGGCGTCCTCGAGGACAGCCTCGCGCACCTCCTCCGTCGTGGGGCCATTGGTCTCGGAACCAACCACAGAGGTTTCTTACCCCGGTAGCGAGCACCCGACTCTGCGCCGCCCTAGCATCCCAGCGTCTTTGCCTGGGTTCAGGCGTAGATGTACCATGGCCTGGAGGAGTACGCTAGGGGAGGTCGCGAGAACCAGGCGGAAGGGAGAGACGCGTATGCGGGTCTCTGGCACATCGGCGGTATGCCCCTAGCCGCCGGAGATACATCGCTAAGCCTGGCATCCGGGCCGTCGTCGCCCCGGCACCCTGGCCAACCTGATGAGCGGCGCCATCGCCGCGATGCTCGTCTGAAACGGAAGGAGTGAATGGGACGTAGAGTGGCGATCCTAGTCCTCGACGGCGTTGGAGCCGGAGACGCCCCGGACGCGGCACGCTTCGGCGACGAGGGCGCGAACACCCTCTCCAATACCGCTCGCGCCGTGGGCGGCCTTGAGCTCCCACACCTGCGCGCTCTAGGACTCGGAAACATCGTCAGGATAGAGGGCACCCTGCCCGTCGCCTCGCCAGTAGCTTCGTACGGACTCATGCAGGAACGTTCCGCGTCGAAGGCAACCCTCGCCGGACACTGGGAGATGATGGGAACAATTATAGAAGAAGCTTTGCCGACCTACCCGGATGGATTCCCGGAGGAGATCATCGCGCGCTTTGAGAGGGAGACGGGGCGAAAAGTCGTCGGTAACAGGCCCGCCTCGGGGACGGAGATCATCGAGGAGCTTGGATCAGAGCAGGAGAGAACGGGTGCCTGGATCGTCTACACCTCCGCCGACTCGGTCTTCCAGGTCGCCGCCCACACCGGGGTGATACCCCTCGAAGAGCTCTACGAGGCCTGCAAAAAGGCCCACGAGATGCTCACCGATGAAGGCCGGGTACTGATCGAGCGGGTGATCGCCCGCCCCTACCACGGGAAGAAGGGCGCCTACGAGCGCGAGAACGAGAACCGCCACGACTACGGCATAACTCCACCCGGGGAGACGTACCTGGACCGCATCAAGAACGCCGGCCATGACTCTGTCGCAATCGGTAAGATCCGGGACATCTTTAACGGTCAGGGCGTAACCGAGCTCCTCCCCGGCAAACCCGATGACGCGGCAAAGGTAGACGCCGTTCTCGAAGCCCTGGGACGCGTCGAGTCCGGACTAGTCTTTGCGAACCTCATAGACTTCGACGCGAAGTACGGCCACCGCCGCGACCCCTACGGCATGGCTGAGAATCTCAGGCGCTTCGACGCCTGGATCCCGGAGCTCCTGCAAGCCCTCACAGAGGACGACCTACTCATTATCACCGCCGACCACGGCAACGATCCAACCTTCAAGGGAACAGATCACACCCGCGAACGTGTCCCGCTGCTGGTCGCTGGCGAAGGAGAACCACGAGACCTCGGTATCCGCTCCTCCTTCGCAGACGTAGGCGCGACGGTCGCTGCCTGGCTCAGAGTAGAGGCGGACGGGCTTCCGGGACAGGGGGTGCTGTGTGATAAGCGTCATCCTTAGCGCGTTTTGAATCTACAAAACAGGCTAGGCTAAGGTTCAGCGCCCTACTCTCTGACGACACAAGAGAGGTGCGCTTCGAGCGGGTAGCGGCGGGCTAGAATTGCTTCGAAGAAATAGCCATCCCCCACCATACTCACTAGCTGTTCTAAAACTCAAAGATACTGACAACTAATGAAACAGTGATTCTGAGACGGGTTTTGGAATAGTAGCTTAAGCCGTATACCCCTCCTTTGAGAGAGTAGAGAAAGGTGTACCAAGAACTAAGGTTTTTGAGACACTGCTGAAGAAGGGGTGTACTTCCAGTTGGAGAGTGGGCTGCCTCTAATTCACCGAGCTTCCTAGAAGAGTTCTTCTCGGAAACTGGACTACCGGTGTTGGGGATTCTCGGAAACTAAATTTCTGGTATGACGTTCTCGGAAATCTATAACTTGCCTCTTACATAAAGCCAGCTCGGCCCCAGGGCGATTCGTCGCTCAGTCATTGGACATGCCCGTTGTGCCTGCACCGCGACGACAGAATTGCTGTATGGCGTCAGCGGCGCGCAGGTAACCGCCTGCCTCGCGCGCGTCGTGTTGCATGCGAGCGATGCGGCTCCGGTAACCCGCGTCGCCACTCACGGTGATGACCACGTCGCGCAGGACGTCGGCGTTGACCTGTCCAGCTTCGAGAGCGACGCCGAGCCCGAGCTCGGCCACCCGGGCGGCGGTCATCGCCTGCTCGGGTTGCTGGGGCACAACTACCATCGGCACGCCGTAGTAGATAGCCTCCATTACCGAGTTCATCCCTCCGTGGGTGACGAACACGTCAGTGTGTTCGAGAACCTCCAGCTGCGGCACGTGCGGGCTGACGAGGAAGTTGTCGGGTATACGGGCGAGCGCGGAGGGATCAGCCCTCTTCCCCACCGACAGCACCACCTGCCACTTGCTATTGGCGAAGGCGTCGAAGCAGGCAGAGAAGAACTCGGGGTTCGCATTGAATACGGTACCCAGCGAGACGTAAAGTGTCGGGCGACCGGCGAGTCGTTCCAGGGGGAACCCGGACACGTCGCTGCGCGGCGAGATCGATGGTCCGACGAAGACGTAGCGCTCGTCGAGCGCGTCGGCGTCGGGTTGAAACGCGCGCGGCAGGGTGACGACGTTCAGCGCCTCGCCAGGGATGAACATGTCCATGAGACTTAGCTGGGCCAAACCGTAGCGTTCGTGCAGCTGCCGGGAGACGTCTTGGAAGTCACTCCTCGCCTCCTCGGCCTCCGACGACGTCTGTTCTTCGAGGATCAATGACAACCGGCGTACTAGCGGGAAGTTCTCGGTCATCGCGTAGGTGGGCATGAACGCCACCGGGGGAAGTCCCAGGATCCCGGCGAGAGCCCTGCCCCACGGGCACAAGAAGCCATAGACAACGCAGTCAGCGTTCTCGTCACGCACCCGGTCGACCAGCCGGGGCACACCCCGCAGGCCGTCGGCCATCATCCGCGGAAAGAACGTGTCCATCATCTGCGACCTCATCGCGGGATGAGTCTGCGCCATGGCGGTCACCTCGGGAAGAGGACCGGAACCCATCTGCATGTCCTCGATGCGCCGAAACTCGGCACCGGCGTGGCGTACCTGCGGCTCGAACTCCTCCGTGAGGTAGTAGGCGACCTGTACACCACGGTCGACTAGCTCGCGCACGACGGGCAGCGTCGGGTTGACGTGTCCGTAGGCTGGGACGCTGAACACTAGTATCTTGGTCACGGTTAACTG